>JAWXBT010000428.1:0-3686 GCA_034440315.1 bacterium | reverse complement strand
TCTTTAGGTAACATTTTATAAAGAGCCACAGCTATCGCAACTACTTCTTGATCTGAAACTGATTGCGCAAAGGGCACTAGCTCAGTTGCTACAACAAATGGGATCTGATCTGATTCAATCGTAGGAATTTGAGCTGGTTCTCCACTTGGAAATGAGATGATTCTAGACTCATCCTTGTTAAGACCATGTTTAATTATTGCCATTTAATGCCTCTATTTCATCAATAATCTAATTTTTAATTGTTCTGAATGAAGATGTCGCCGTCCAAGGTTGTACATTTTGGTGGCATTGATTTTAAAACTGGATTGCCTGCTGAGACACAACTTTCGAAGGAGTTTACGATTAAAGTTGGTTCCATTGGACATTGGCCTGCCGTGGAACACGAAACAAAAAATAAACTTAAAATTAGAATGAATCTAAAGCGGAATGTTCCCATGTTTTTTCCTTGGATTTACTTGTTTTTTATTTTTTAAAACATCAAAAGCTTCAATTATTTTTGGTCGAGTTAATTTTGGTTCAATTACACCATCAATAAAACCCAACTCTGCCACTTCCCACGGATTAGCAAACTTATCTTTATACATGGAGACAAGCTCAGCTCTTTTTTCGGCAAGTTTTCCGGAACTTTCTGCTTCAGCAAGTTCTTTTCTAAAGATAATGTTAACAGCCCCTTCCGGACCCATTACGGCTACTTCAGCAGAAGGATATGCAAAGTTAATATCACCGCGAATATGTTTTGAGCTCATAACATCATATGCCCCACCATAAGCTTTTCGTGTTATGACAGTAACTTTTGGAACTGTTGCTTCGGCATAGGCATATAGAAGTTTAGCTCCATGACGAATAATGCCTCCATGTTCTTGGTTTACTCCAGGTAAGAATCCAGGAACATCAACAAGGGTCAGAATTGGAATACTAAAAGCATCACAAAATCTTACAAATCTAGCGGCTTTAATACTTGCATTAATATCTAGACAACCTGCCATGTGATTTGGTTGGTTAGCTACGAGTCCAACTGAATATCCTTCAAGGCGGATAAAGCCGATAATAATGTTTTTTGCAAAATGGGGATGAATTTCAAAGAAATCTCCTTCATCGGCAATTCGCCAAACAATATCTCGAATATCATAGGGTTTATTTGAATTTGAAGGGATAAGAGAGTTAAGGCTTTCTTCAGATCTGCTAGCTAAATCTGAGCTTATAATTCTTGGTGTGGGATCGATATTATTTTGAGGTATAAAACTAAAAAGTTTTCTTGCTTTCTCAAGACACTCTTCATCATTATCGCTAATTAAATGAGCAACTCCACTGACGGAGTTGTGGGTCATAGCACCACCAAGATCTTCTTTATTAACTTCTTCTTTTGTTACTGCCTTAATTACTTCAGGACCTGTAATAAACATATGACTTGTCTTATCAACCATCAGTACAAAATCAGTGATAGCCGGAGAGTAGACAGCACCACCAGCGCAAGGTCCTAAAATTAAAGAGAGTTGAGGGATTACTCCTGAGCAAAGAGTGTTTCTAAGGAAAATATCAGCGTATCCACCCAAGCTTTCAACTCCTTCTTGAATTCTTGCTCCACCAGAATCATTTAGGCCAATTACTGGGCAACCATTAGCCTCAGCTAAGTCCATTATCTTAACAATTTTTTTCGCATGGTATGTGGCAAGAGATCCGCCAAAAACTGTAAAGTCTTGAGCAAAAACAAAAACATTTCGTCCGTCAATTTTACCGTGTCCAGTTATTACTCCATCACCGTAATATCTTTTTTCTCCAAGACCAAAATTTGTTGAGCGATGAGTTACGAATTTATCAATTTCAGTAAAAGATCCAGGATCGAGAAGTTTTTCAAGTCTCTCGCGGGCAGTTAGCTTACCGGCTTCGTGTTGTTTATCAATTCGATCTTGACCACCACCGAGCTCTGCAAGTCTATCTCTTTCTTTTAACTGTGATACCTGATCTTCCATTTGTTTCAATTAACTTCAAAAATTTTGGTTGCTGAGAGTCTATATTTTGCAGTACTTTTGTGTCAATCTTATTAGATAAACTTGATATTATGGCCGACCGTAAACAAAAATTTGAGACAATTTCTGGATTGCCAGTTAAAGAACTTTATACAGAAAAGGATCTTGATAAGACCAGCCCTCCTTCTGTTCCCGGAGAATATCCTTTTACAAGGGGGCTGCATAAGACCATGTATCGAGGTCGGCTATGGACGATGCGTCAATATGCTGGATTTGGAACTGCGAAAGAAGCGAATGCTCGGTATAGATATCTTTTGAGTCAAGGTACAACCGGGCTAAGCGTGGCCTTTGATCTTCCTACTCAGATGGGACGGGATTCAGATCACCCAATCGTTAAAGGAGAGGTTGGTAAAGTCGGTGTAGCTATTAGTTCGGTTGAGGATATGAAGATCCTGATGCAGAATATCCCGCTAGATAAAGTTTCTGTTTCAATGACCATTAATGCAACTGCTTCCATTTTACTTTCCTTTATCTTAGTTGCTGCTGAAGAATCTGGCATCAAGTGGAAAGATCTTCAAGGAACAATTCAAAATGATGTCCTAAAAGAATATATTGCTAGAGGAACATATATTTATCCTCCTGAGTATGCATTGAAAATAATTACTGATATTTTTGAATTTTGCTCACAAGAAGTTCCAGAGTGGAATACTATCAGTATATCTGGTTACCACATAAGAGAAGCGGGCAGTACTGCTGTTGAAGAGGTGGCATTCACTTTAGCTGATGGAATTGCTTATGTTGATGCAGCAATCAAAAAAGGACTAAAAGTAGATGACTTTGCACCTCGTCTAGCATTCTTTTTTAATTGTCATAATAATTTTTTAGAAGAGGTGGCAAAATTCAGAGCCGCAAGAAGACTTTGGGCAAAAATCATGAAAGAGAGATTTGGAGCTAAAGATCCACGATCGTTAATGCTTCGTTTTCATACTCAGACTGCTGGAAGTTCCCTTACTGCACAACAACCCAGCAATAATATTGTTAGGACTACTCTTCAGGCCTTAGCAGCGGTCTTAGGAGGCACTCAGTCTTTGCACACGAATTCTTTTGATGAGGCTCTCGGTTTACCTACTGAAGAAAGTGCCCTCATTGCATTAAGAACTCAGCAGGTAATTGCTAATGAATCTGGTGTTGCTGATTCTGCCGATCCATTAGGTGGTTCTTTTTTAGTTGAAAGTTTCACCGATAGAATTGAAAAGTTATCCCTAGAATTAATTGAAAAAATTGATTTAATTGGCGGAATGGTTAAGGCTATTGACGAAGGTTTCCCTCAAAGATGTATTCAAAAATCTGCTTATGACTACCAGAAAAAAGTAGAAAACCAGGAAGAAATTGTTGTTGGGGTAAATACCAATATAAGTAATTCCGAAGTATCAGTTCCTGTTTTAAGAATTGATGAAAGTGGGGAAAAGGATCAGGTTTCTAGACTGACAGCTCTTAAGAAAAATCGGGATAATGAAGCGGTTAAAATTGCTTTAACCAACTTAGATCTAGCTTGTAAAAATAATAAAAATTTAATGCCTTTAATTGTAGAAGCAGCTCGTAAAAGAGCTACATTAGGCGAGATTTCTGATGTAATGCGCAACATATTTGGTGAGTATCGAGAGAGACTTACCTTATAACTAGCTAGAATTTTTCATTAAATTAATGTATATTCTCTAT
>JAWXBT010000427.1:0-4294 GCA_034440315.1 bacterium | reverse complement strand
CAATAGAGATGATTCGCATATTAAATAGAAGCTAATTTGATGAGGGGTCAGAAAGAGCCTATCGGATGGATTCAGCGTCTTTGCAGCTAATTTATTAAGTAGGTGGATTAAATTAAATTGGAAGATGCACGTAAGTTGAGCTGAGCAAAACCGAAAATTGTATGGTTTCGCTAACAGAGTTTGGCATGGCTGTACCAAATTTCTAGCATACTAGAGCGCCTTTACTGCCCTAAAATCAGTTGCTCTTAAGCTAGTTTTCGAGCTTAACTCTTCGCATCTCCAAAAATAATGTAGGATTCTTTTAATTAAGAAATCAAAGTCACCGCTTACTTTGAATCTTGATGAGTAAATTGGCTATTGAAAGCTTCTGAGAGCTGGCTATTTGTCATCCACCGCTCCTTGGATCTCTCCAAGGAAAGTGATAATGTTTTCTGAATTCCCACCTCAAATTTCGCTCGAACCAATTTAGGAGGCACATATCTCATAGCTAATAAAAGATTAGGTTTGAAATGAAGGTTGTAACACAAGCAGCTAAAGAGCGCACTTTCAAGCACTTTAGGCGTATAGTTCCTATTGAAGATAGAAGTATCTAACGGATGATGTTCAACGATTGCGCCCATAATACAACGACTTTTAAATCCACACTGATAGAGATAAGCGCCAAACTCTAAATAGCTTGAGCCGTAATTGAACCATTCAACCATGCGGTGACCTTGGCTAAAGACTTCGCTTGGATAAATCGTAGAACCATCGGCAATAGCCCAATTGTCGTTGACATCTTTAACTGATTCCGATACACCAGAAGGGGCCAATTGGCCTGCTGTCAGAGTTCCTTCATGATACTTACCTTCAATAAACAAGACTTCGCCAGTTGTCCAGATAGATTTAGGGTCAGACTGTACGGCTTCTAGGCATTGTTCCATATGCCCTGGAGGGAACAGATGGTCGTCATCCATCGTTCGGATGTGTGTACCTTTGCAGGCCAAAGCAGCATAGTTGCGGTTAGCGTAAAGTCCTTGGCGTGGACCTGCTACATAGCGACAATCCCAACGGTTCGCAACCTCTTGTATTTCATGCACCCTATCAGGTTCAGAGTCGTCAGAAATCACAATCTCATAAGGCTGTATACTTTGCCGACGCAAACTCTCCAAACAACGATTGAGAGACTCAGGACGGTTCCGTGTAACTAAAGCAACGCTAAGAATAGCCATAAAAATCCTCTATCTAATTAACCTAAGAGCGATAAATTTGTTCAAGTTTGTTCTCGTAAACCTGTAATAGTTTTCTAGCGATTGTTTGACCTTTAAACTGAGCAGCAATTTGGCAAGATTGTTCAGTAAGAACGGTGTAATCGACCAAAGATAGTTGCAGTACTTCTAGTAATTTCTGAGCAATGGTCGAAACCTCTCCCTTAGAGACCATGAGAGGCAAAGAGAAATGTTTCAGCATCTCCTTGGGTCCAGACTCCTCATAGGCGATTACCGGAATGCCTGCGGCAAGTTGTTCTAAAATTGCCCAGCCAAATGCTTCACAATAACTTGGAAAAATGCCTACTGTCGCATGAGATAGCAGTTCGGGTAAGTCCTGCTGATCGAAAAACGGAGTAACTTTAATGTGTGGAAGATCTACCGGATCAAAGTTTGACAGAATGAACTTGGAAGAATGACCTGTTCCCAGCATTAGGAAAGTTGTGCTCGGAGAAGCTTGCCGAACTTGTCGAACAATTTGAGGAAAGTCTCTAGCCCCTTTGCGCTCACCCCAATGACCAATAAACACTATCTGCTGAGAAGCTAAACGATTGGCTACTGGCATACGCGCTTGCTTAAAATGCAAAAATTTCTCCTCTCGTAGCCCATGGTGCAACATCACAGTTTTGTTTTTCCAGCCTAAAGTCTGAGTAACATAGTGATACTCATCCTGATTTGGGACAGTGATCACGTCGGCATGGGCAAAACTCTTTTCATAGTCTGCTAACGTTGGTCCCAGCAATCGCGCCAGTTGCCTTAAGTAGTTGCCCAAGAAAGAACCTAAGGATTTCTCTCCTCTTTGGCGACGGTTTCTCTCAACAGACTGTTCGTATTGCCTATAGAAGTGCCCCAGTCCAGAGGAACGGACTGCTAAAAGTCCTTTAAAGCCTAATTGCTGCTTTGAAATCGTCAGGTTGGCTTGATGAGCATCAATAATGTCATACTGCTCACCATGCTGCCGAACGAAGTGAATAGCTCGTCTTGCAAACAGACTACTTTCAAAAAAAGCGGTTAATTTATTTCGATGTGGAAAAGCATCTTCAAGATCGAACTTATCAACCACATATCCAAGTTCTCTCCACTCTTCGGCTATCTCGTATTGTACCCGTGGTGCGCCCAAGTTGGGCGTCCAGGGCATATGCAAAATCATCAAAATTCGGAGGGGGCGACTCATAAAATGTTTAGGGGTTACTTGCAAAATTTCTTGTTCATCAATCTGCATTCATGTTGTAAATAAACTAGAGAGCACAAAGTAAAACTTCTCACTCAAATACTAAAAGCGAATTATTTGATTGAGTAAAAGAGATTTAGATATCCCTTTGTTTCCCATGTCTCAGCCAGAATAGAAGCTTGATCTAGATTTAGTGCATCATTAAACTGACGAGCTACATAGCCTAAATCCATTAAATATTGATGAACAGGCCAACTCTTCAAATTGGTTACTCCTGCAAGTAAGGTGTTGAACTCAACACACAACCAGGGCTGATCTCGGCGAATTATTGCTTCAGAACCTTTAAGAGCTTCTAATTCAAATCCCTCAACATCAATTTTCATGCCATGAACAGATGTCTCTTTCAAAACAGAGTCTATCGTAACTATGGGTACTGAGATTACTTGATCACTTGCTGATTCATCAACTATTTGAGAGATGTTATGCTGGTCATTGCATTTAAATGGAAGAGTTGTGTTTTCATTGCCAACAGCCAAACAAAAAGATTGTATATTCCTCGTTAGTTGTCCTAAAGCGATATTTTCAGAAAACCTCTGAAAAGTTTTTGGATTAGGCTCAAATGCGTATACCTTTCCAGCATTTTCAACGATCGAGGCAGCAACCAAGCTCCAGATCCCTATATTTGCTCCGCAGTCTAAAAATACTTGACCTGGCTTGAGCAGATGTCTAAGAATTTCTAAATCCTCTTGCTCTTCCCGTGCTAGCCACACCATGCAATCATAAGGGGACGCTAAGTCACAAACAATAGGATTTCCTCCTGGCAAAATTCTCACTCGTTTAGCATTAGTATCTCTATGTTGCATCCAATAACTGACAATTCTACCTTTCCCTCGAAACTCTGAAGTTCTTTTAATAAATTCAGACACAAACCTATCAATAATTATGCTCATGGCTTAGCTAACTGTGAAGTTTATCTGATGAAACAATAACTTGTGAGTATCGAAACTTATACTTGGAAATTCAAGTCGAGACACAGAAAGATCAGCATAATAATTGTCAGCCACTGTTTATTGCCCGGAGCGGAATAGGAGGCCAATTTAAATCATAATCTTTGATGTATTCTTGAGCTAGTTCAAGATCGTTTGAGTAACGATAAAGGCGATCAAAGCTAATCCGATTGAGAACTTTCTTAGGAATGTAAAATGGATAACGTCTTATCAACCGTAATCCGTTATGAATAAAGCTATCCAACGTTTTTTCTTTAGTTACCTTCTGCAACAGAATAAAAGCGTGTCGGTTGAAAAAATCTTCTAGGAGTCGATGTTTGTTAATGGGTCGGCAAAGTGGTTTTTCCTGGTCAGTGCTCAAAAAGTAGTGAAGATTATTTTGAGCAATGCAGATATGGGCGTTTTGAGTGGCTAGCACTGGAGTCAATTGTGTTGCCTGACTATTATATGTACGCCAGGTTGCTAGTAATTCAGGAATATAGAGAATATCGGTAAATAATCCGAGACGCATAGTCCAATCAAAATCACCACTGGAACCGTATATAACTTTAAAGCCTTGCATCTTGTCAATCAGCCTACGCCGAAACACCAAAGATGTAATCGTGGTATATATCGTACGATAGGCAAAGTGCATCATAAATTCGCATATCCCAGATCGACGATGAGTAGACTGGTTGACATCGCAGTACAGAGCGAAGAGGGATTTGGTAATTTCTTCAGGGGATTGGATGATTTGTCCAGTTTCATTAATCAAGCAAAACTGAAAGTGGCAAACATCCACATCGGGATAAGCATCTAAAGCGTTGACTGTTGTAGAAACTAATTCTGGAAAGCAAGTGTCATCACTGGTCAAAAAGTAAAAGTATTCT
>JAWXBT010000426.1:0-3517 GCA_034440315.1 bacterium | reverse complement strand
TCTTAAAGTCATATTTCAAGATTTAGAGATTCAAGGCTTAAAAACTATACTAATTGAATGCAGAAAAAAACTCTGAGAATTGCAGTCACCCAACACCTATGCGAAAAATATTTACTGGCCTAATTTTACTAGCTTATTGTTCATGCAGCCAAGATAGAAATAATACAGTGAAGTATCCTCTGCACGTTGGGGATATCGCTTTTGATAAAGAAGTTGATGATCCAAATTTCAAAATATGTACGCCAAATAAAGTGTTTCAATATTTCAATTTTGGCAAAAGCTTACAATACCATGGTGAAAAAAGTGAAATTATTCAAAGTTTTGGTAAATTATCCGAGACAAAAGAAAATGAAGAGGATACAGGTTTTATAACGATTAGATTCATTGTAAACTGTGAAGGTAAAACGGGATGGTTTCGGGTTCAGGGAATGGGTATGGATTACCTCGAAAAAAAATTTAGTTCGGATTTAGTGGATAGCCTTTTAATAATTACCAAAGAACTGGACGGTTGGGTAATAGGTGGTGACTCAACAAATAAAGTTGACTACTATCAATATCTTACATTTAAGATCGAAAACGGAAGATTAGTTGAGATTATGCCATGAAAAATTATCTTTTTCTTGTTTGTTTAGTTCGAGTATCATTCGTTCTTGCACAACCCAATTGCAACATATATAAAATGAACAATGACGAACCTTGCTATAGGGCTTGTGTGTTGGCAATTGAAGCTGAGCAATATCAATGGACAAGAAAAGGACAAATAAAATTCGATGAAGCTATCAGCATATGCTCCAAACTAGACTATGCTTACATGGAAAAATCAGTCCCATATTTGAAATCAGGAAATTTTATTGAATGGAAAAGATTGATTGACAAAGCTGTTGAAATAAATCCACTCGGCCACTTAGGTTATAGGGGTTGGTGTCGTTATCAGTTTATTAGGGATTATAAAGGTGCAATTGCGGATTTTGAGAAACTTGATTCAATGACGCAATTTGATATTGGTCATTCCCAAAATGGGGACTATCATCTTAATATTGCCAAAGCTCTTTGCTATAAGGCAATAGGCGAGAAGAAAAAAGCAATAGAGATAATCGAAAAGCAATTGGCTGAAAAAGGATATTCCTCAATGACATATGATTATCTTCATTTGGGGGTTTTGAAAATGGAAACTGGTGATACAAATGGCGCAGTTGAGTACTTAAAAAAATCAATAGCCTATAATGATTATTTAGCTGAACCATACTACTACCTAGGCCTAATCTACAAAAAGCAAAAATTAGCAAAGGATTTTAGGGAGAATATGGAGAAGGCAAAAGCTTATTATTTAAAAGGATACAAGAGGTTTGACCCCTATACACACCCAATGGACAAAGTGTATTTATCCGAGATTGAAAAAGAACTGACAGAGAGCTCATATTTCGTTGCCAACTAGTACAAAATCAGATTTAAGTAAGCATTAACTGAAATCGACAGTGGTAGAATTTCCTCACCTTTCCAAACTTGGATTCGGTTCTTACAGAGTATCTGTAAATAGCAGAGAGCATTTTCAAGCTATCGATCAAGCAATCTCTTTTGGATGTAACCTAATAGATACATCTCCTAATTATTCAAATGGGGAATCTGAATCATTGATTGGAAAGGTTATCCAAGAAAATAGTAAAAAAGACTTATTCATTATTACTAAAGTAGGCTACATTCAAGGGCAAGATTTAGAACTAGCTAAGAAATTTAATGGTGCGCTTAAAATAAGTGAGAACTCTCACTACTCTTTGAATATTGATTTCATTGATCACCAATTAAACAAATCGCTTAAAAGGTTAAATAGAAATTACATCGACTGCCTTTTGATTCACAATCCAGAACACTATTTTAAAGCAGAGGCCATTACCAAAGATAAATTATACGATCTTATTGCTTATGCATTTCGTTATTTAGAGGATAAAGTTAAGGAAGGAAAAATCAGATACTATGGCATAAGTTCTAATACACTACCATTTTCGGCTAGTCAACCCACAACTTTAGATATTGTAAAAATCGAGGACATAGCCAATACTATTTCGAAGAATCATCATTTTAAGATGATTCAGTTTCCGTTTAATATTAAAGAGCAAGAGGCACTATTTACGGAACACTCAAACAAGAAGACCTTAGTTGATTGGAGCAAAGAATTAGGTCTCATTACGTTGGCAAATCGCCCATTAAACTGCAAGATCCCAAATGGTGTGTTGAGGTTAGCACCTTACAAGGATATTGATGTTGAGAATAATAACTCTGATGATAGTCAGCCATTTGATTTAGTCTTTGAAAAGATACTTGATCGCTTGGGCAAACACGGGATGAAAGATCAATGGACTGAATTTTCGATTTTAACTCATCTCAAGTCAAATTGGAATAAAATTGGAAACCCAGAAGCTGTTCAAACTATCTTTAATGATCACTTTTATCCATTTCTCAACTCGGTCTACGAAGAGAATATTCCAAAAGAAGAATCGTTGCTAATCAATTCACTATTTACCAATGCTATTGCATATTCAAAGCATAATACTAATTCACAAGCTCAGAGAATAGAATCTGAATTAATTGCAAGTGGAGTAATACCAAGTGGTGAGGGCTCGTTACCAACAAAAGTATGTAATCATTATCTAAATCAAGGTATAAATCATGTTCTGGTGGGGATGAGGAGACCTCAGTATGTAGATGAGTTTAAGTCTCTATTCTAACCCCTGATGTACTTTAATTGAACTGCGTGTGGATTTCCGCTTCTGTCCCTAATGTATTTGCCAGAGCAGCAGCCACACACATTGTGCAGGCCGCACTTTCCGCCCACTTCCAAAGCCCGCCAATAAGTGTCGCTGCCCCAGCCCATTGTGAATGATAAAGGTTGAACTATTAAAGCCCGCGCTAAAAAAACTTTCTATGAAGATTATGTAGGCCCGGATGCCTAAGCTATGTTAACATAACGCTCGCCATTATATAACTTTTGACGGGCTAAGTTCCTGACTCACAGTTCTATAATGATTGGTTGGGACAATCAAAACTGTGTCAAGTGGACAATCAAGACTGTGGCAATACGTAATGTGCGTTATTGCACAATTCAACCGTCATTTCGAATCTAAACGGTATAATGCTCTGTAGAACGTACTGGAACCAAATTGACCGCAACCGATCGCCTGGGAAAGATCAGGCTTGGAATGGCGATTTGACAAGAACCTTCTAATTGATGCCTTTGGCAACGGCTGAAGTTTAAGCCAATAATATTTACTCGTGCGCAGGACGGCAGGAATAGGATTACAAAGACAAAAGCCCAATATTAACTCCGATTGTCTAAACAAAATAGCCTGTTCATAAGTCAAATTATTTTCTAGGATCAGAATGAACATGGTCTAATTTTATCATTTTAATATTTGGCACTAAGACGTGGATAAAAGCCAGCGCAATTAAGTAAGTGCCGCTTGCCACAATGAAATGTATATGATAACTACCTGTTGATTCCAACAAGAATCCGGCAGTAGCT
>JAWXBT010000425.1:0-7917 GCA_034440315.1 bacterium | reverse complement strand
GCTGGGTAGAATGAAAAAAGTGGCTGGCACCAGAAAAATTACGTCTTTTTAGTTTTTGGTTTCCACAGGTATTCTGCAATACCGGATCTTGTTGATTCTTCTCTGCACATTGCAAAGAGCAGATCGCTTAAGCGATTAAAGTAGGATAAGATCAAAGCATCAACTGATTCTGATTTGCTCAAGTGGACTATTCTTCTCTCAACTCTTCTGCAAGTAGTGCGTGCTTTATGAAGAAAAGCATTTATTTCTGTGCCGCCTGGCAAAACAAAAGAGGTTAACGCTGGAACTTTGCTTGTAATTTCATCGATCCAAGTTTCGAATTCAGTAATCGTACTTTCTGTTACGCGAAATACTGGGTATTTATCAAAGCCAGGAGGGGTAGCTAAATTTGATCCAATATCAAAAAGATCATTTTGAATTCTCTCGATTTTTAAAGATAAATCTTTAATCCCTTGCTTGTCAGCTAGAGTTCGAATTATTCCGAGCTCTGAGTTTAATTCATCAATATCACCATAAGCATCGACTCTTAAAGAATCCTTACTAACGCGAGATCCATCTACCAAAGAAGTGCTACCATCATCTCCAGTTTTGGTATAAATTTTCGATATACGGACCATATTTATTTAGCCGATGCTTTTGAAATAGCTTCTTCCACAATATCCTCAAAGTTATCTCTTATAATTCTACCAGCTTCTTCAATAATGAGATTAAAGTGTTCCGATTGGTTTTGTGATTTTTCTTTTTGAACAAAAGCTAAAAGTCGAGTTACATCAGTTTCTTCAATATTGATCATGATAACATTTTTAGGATCTAAGGAAATCGGCAATGCATTGTTAGTAAGAAGCCAAAGCAAAGCAGAATCTGAGAGTAGAGAAACGGATTGAAATTCTTTAAGGGAGATGAGTTTCATAACAACAATAGGATTTTTGTATATCTAAAAATTATTTTAACCTCGAATCCAACTGATCCTTGGCTATCCTAGCACTTAAAAATATATCTAGTACATTCCTATTCTCACCAAGTATTTTGGCTGCCTTGCCAGGATCTCCATTCGAGAGCTCTAAGGCTATCGCGCGAGCTTCATTACGTAATGCGATCGCACCATCTTCTAGTGTGGAAACTTTTTGAGAGAGAGCTGATTTCGTAAGTCGTTGTGCAGCAGAAGATACGAGTTCGGCAGTATTGGTGGGCAAAAAATCTAATTTTGTATCAAAAACTTCTCGCACAATATCATCTTCAATAACTGCTTTTCCAGAAATATCAGCTAATTCACAAAGTTTTGCTACAGCATTTTCAAGTTGTCTTAAATTGCCAGGCCAGTTGTAGCCAAATAAGAGTCTGTAAGCATCACTTGATATACCAAAAATATGGCTAGCCTGAGGTCTCTGCCTTCTAATTTTTGCTAAAGAATATGCTAGACCGGCAGTAATATCGAGACGTCTGTGATTCAGAGCTGCAAGGTTTAACTGCACTCTTTCAAGTCTGTATGCAAAGTCGTCTCTTAGGGTGTCAGTTCTAACCATTTCGGAAATGGTTCTATTTGTTGCAAAGACGAATCTTACATTTGCTTGAATGGTTTCAGCGCTTCCCACCCGTCGATATGATTTATTTTCAATAAAGGTAATTAATTTTCCTTGTAGATCTTTATCAATGCTTTGCAACTCATCTATAAAAAGAGTTCCATTTTCAGCACTTTTTACTAAGCCCCATTTATCTACAGCCCCGGTATAGGCTCCAGCTACAGCCCCAAAAAGTTCGGCTTGAACTAATTCAGATGAAGAGAAATCTCTTGGTGTAATACTAACGAAAGGGCCCGTTCTGCCAGAGAGAATGTGCAATGCTTTTGCCAGTCTAGTTTTTCCGGCCCCAGTAGGTCCAGTAATTATTGGATTATCATTTGTATAAGAAGCATATCTGGGAAGCCATAACATCCAGAGCTCTCGACTTTGGGGATCGGCTAAGGAATGAACCCAGCCATCAGCAGCCAGGGGAGGTGTTGGTGGGAGTCCAGAGTCTCGTCGCTCAACTTCATAGCTAATAAGAGATAAACATTGTATTAATTGGGATTCAATTGAGGGCACATCAGAAAATCCCGCTGGCGGTTGAGCTATGAATGTATCAACCAGACATGATGGTTCTCCGTCATTGCCATCTTTGAAAAGTAAATCACCACCATAGAAAAGCTTTTCCGGAGCAAGAAGAGCTACAACAATATAGATTTCATTTTTAAATCTATTGCGTAGCTGGGCCAGAAAATCCTTGAGCCAAGCATGATCTTTTTGCGAATAATTAAGGCCAATTTCAAAAATAAGACAATTAGGCCTTGTTCCAAGAACTTGACTCCAGCCTTCAAGGCTAGAGCAACCAAAGGAGCTTGTTATCAGGTTATTACTAGATATTATCGAGCTAAAACGAGATTGAAAATCAAGACTGCCGATTATACCAGCAGTTATTTTACTTTTGGCTTGTTCGTACCGTCTCATTTGCTATACCCATTGAGTTCTCTATTTATGGTACTGTTTTCGTTAACTAACAAACTTCTTAATTTATGGACGCTAATTCCAAGTTTTGCGGCCGCTATTCTATAATTAAAACTAGTTGATTCAAGCATAATCAAAGCCGAGAGAGGATCTATTATTCTTTCGCTAACTAAAGTGTATTCCTTATTCCAACGCTCCATGTTTTCAGTAATTATATCTTTGAATTCTCTTTTGCCATCGGCAGTTCTAATGCAACCATCGATAACAACTGCTCGGAGTTGTTTGACGTTCCCTGGCCAAGAAAGCTCAGTTAAAAAAGAAATTGCTTGAGTATCTAGTGTAACAGCTTTCAGTCGACTTAATTCTTGTGCCTCTGCGGCAAACCTTCTTGCTAGAGAAGGAATGTCATTTTTTCTATTATCTAAACTTGGTATTTCTAGGAATTCAATTTCAAATATTTTGGACCAAGCCCGAGCAATGTCGATATTTTGGGTACAAATTGTTAAAAATGAATCATTCTCTTGCTCATTCCCAGATAGCCATGATTTTGATAACTTTACCTCGATTGTTTCAATAATCTCTTCGTCTGCTTCATCAAGATGATCGATGATTAATGATAGGTTTTGACCTAACTTGAGCTTTGTTTCCCATTTTCCTACTCCAATTAAATCTTGAGCTGATTGTGTATAAAGATCCCAATCGCACGACTTGAGGAACGAACTTGATTCTCTTTGTTCAAATATTGATTCAGCTAAAGCGGATTTTCCACTACCTTTAGGCCCATAAATAATGCTTAAAGGTATTCTTGTTGAGGCAATTGATTTTGCTTTTTCTAGTAATGGAATAGTTATTTTTGATTGAGCGATAAAATTTTTAAATTTAAATAACTCTTTTTGAGGTAATACTTTATTTTTTTTTGTTTGAACTTTAATTAAATTTTTAATTTCATCGATAATCTGGGGCACAGAATCAGGAGATTCGATCTCAAAATAATTTATTGCTCCTAGCCTCATTGCCGCTACTGCTACTGGAACGCTAGGTTCGTCTGTAAAGAAAATAAACTTAGGATGCTCAGGAGAATTTGAGAGGTTTTCTACTAAGTCCAAGCCAGTGGTAAAATCACCAATAACATAATCTAATACAATAACTTTTGGATTTCTCTGTTTAATAATCTTTTCAATCTTAGGATCTGGAGCAATCCTGGAGGCAGAGATTCCCAGCTCTCTTAACTTTGAGAGTAATGATTCAGCCACTTTGGCTTTGGAGCCTTCGCGCTCGTTTAATATTATGGTAACATCCTCAGAAGCCATTAATTGCTCAATAGATATCTAAAACGGCGTTTTTTATTCATCTTGACTACTCAATTAACTAAGATGCTCAATCTTTGCTATTTATGGCAGGTTTTTTTATGCCGATAAGAAAGGCGTAGACTTTTCTTAAAGATCAGCCCCTTAAGGTATATTTTAAAAGGCGCAGATTTAAGAATAATCTTGGGAGAAATTTTTACCGTGAAAGATATTTTAATTGTAGAAGATCAAACTAGTGATAGGGAGAGGTTGTCTAAGCTTTTCAATGATGCAGGCTATACTGTTGAGTCTTGTGAAGGAGTCGTTCAAGCTGAGAAAGCATTGGAAGGATCAAATTTTAGATTAGCTGTCTTAGATATTGGCTTAGGTGATAAATCGGGATCTCATTTATTCTATAACATAAAAAGAATAGGCAAGGTTCCATATGTAATTATTTTTACAGGCAACCCTTCTGTACATTTAAAGCAAAGACTTATTGGAGAGGGTGCTTCAGATTATATTGTAAAAGGATCTCCTCAAGCTCAAGGAGATAAGTTTCTGGCAAGAGTTAAAGAAATTATTGGATCTGCTGCCCCTCAATCAACGAGTGGTATTGCATTAGAAGATTTTCTTACTAGATATATCGATTCATCTAGTCGAAAGTTATTTCTGAATATGGATAGTTCAATTCCAAAATGTAGTAAATGTGGAGGAGGTTCCTATGTTGTTAGCTTTACTGGGATTCCACAAATTCCACCGGATATTACAGGCAAAGTAAAGTGCGTAGCCTGTGGAACTGAGATGGATCCAGAGGTAGTCTAATAACGTCTAGCAGTTTTGCTATCAATGAAGAAAAGGTTTTCTCGTAAATTAATTTATTATCTATCGAGATAAATAATACTCTCCAGGTTCTAGATTGGTTTTTATGTTATGGAAGAGAAAAAGAAAATATCGACTTGGGCCAGCTCTTCATTGGGAGATATTCGACTTTTCTACACTCATCTGGTGGTGCCTCAATTTCTAGCATTGGTTTTGTTGATTGTTTTAGGCATGGCTAAGTTCTCAACTCAGCCATTTTGGCAATCAATTTTACCACACGATAATACCTACTCTCTAATTCTAAAACTTTTTGTTTTAGGCTTAATATTCGGTTTAAATGTTTTTTACCAAAACTCATTTACTATTTTAACACCTAGATTAATTCGAGCCGAATTGTTTTTGTTATCAATAATATTTGCGGCTGCAACTGTAGTTCTTAAATTGGACTCGAACCAAGCATATTTTATTCCCTTGGCTTTGTTAAGCGCATGTATATCGACAATGTCAATAAATCTTCCTTCACTGATTTATATTTTAGCTCCAAGTTTACTTGTTTCATTATGTGTCTTGATTTTAAATGTTTTAACATCTTACACAATTCTGGGGTCACTTTCCGGCGTTATCGCGACCATTCTTGCCTTCACTGGATCTTTTATTAAAACAATATTTTTTGATAATAATCTCATTAATGAAAGAGATGAGGACGAAAAATTTAAAGTAAGTCCTCTTGAATTATCTCGCTCAGGTTTTATATCGGCTCTTAGTTCGTCGAATAAGTTTTCTGGAGTTCTTTGTGAACAAATGTCCAAAGAATTTCGCTGGAGATTCTTACCCTTAGTTATAATTGTCGGAGCGGCGACTCTATATGCTGCAGTAACTTTTGGTTGTAACGATCCAATTTATTATCTGGCCTGGAGTGCCGTTTTTATTATTCAAGTTGGTCTTCTGACAAGATCTGTAAGTAAGTATAAAATATTTGAACTTCAAACATATTGGTTCTTAAGTGGTTGTGGTTTATTCATTTGGTGGATGAATGCATTTGTTTATGGAGCAGTCGAAGTATCAATATCTCAGATTGGCTTAATATTAATAATGTTTGGATTATCTTCCGTTCCCTGGATAAAGGAATTTAACCTGGCCATTACTCTAGCTTTTGTTCTTTTTGCATCTAGTCATGTTATTGCTTCAAGTATTCCAATTTTAGTTTTCATGCTCGATGGGGCAATTGTCGCCTTTTGCATGTATAGAAATGCTAAACATTATGTCAGATTTTCAGCGGGAATTCTTTTGCCTCGATTATTAGGTAGCACAAGAGAGACTTTAGATCTTAAAACCCAAGTTATAAACCTATCTGAAACTTTAAAGTTGTTAGCAGACAGTGAAAGTTGCCTCGTGGTTTATTCAAAAGCAGATACTGTTCTAGTAACAGAAAATAAAAAATTAAATAAAGTTGCCGATTCTTTATATGCACAAGGTCTTAAGAGTTTAGCAAAAGATACTGGACATCAAATTGGAGTACTACACACTAAAAGTATTGGAAGACAATTCGATCTAGCCCTTTATTCCTGGTTTGGTCAGATTCCCAGCAGTATTTATTATTGCAAACTGACACTTCAAATTGAAGACAAAGAAGAAGTATTTTTTATTTTCTTGCCTGTTGGTTATACGATTAAGTTGATTGGTCTAAAAGAATTTCAAGATTTTGCTTCAGGCTTTATACATATTATATCGAGTAGGAGATCCGTAAAAAATCAATCTAGTAGAGTTTCTCAAATATATGTTGCTGGAGCGGGATCTCAAGAATCGAAAGATGAAGATCTAAATCACCTAATTCATTTAGTTAATAATGCTGCACAAGATCTTTCTATTGTGGCTGATAATTGCAAGAATATTATTTCTGAGTTCCCATTGAAAGAGTCACAGCAGGAGGAAAATAAAATAACAAGTGACATTACTTTGCGTCTTCAATCCCAAATGGCATATTTAGAAGGCTCTTTGCGATCACTCTCGGCAAGTGTTTCTGATGTTAAGTGGCTTAGAGAAGTTGCTTTAATGAAGAAAGCAGGTTCCCTAGAAAAAATAAACATAACTTCTTCACTGGAAGAACTTGCAACTTTTGCTGAATTTAAACTACGTAAAGGTGGGGCCAAGCTAGTAATAGAAAATACACTTGATTCCAACACAAAAGTGTCAATTCTAAGTCGTGAATTTCTTGAAGCAACCTTAAGAACTTTAATAAAAGCCGCTACTAGAAATTTTGGCTGTGATGATTTGTTAAAGATCAAAGTATATTTAGAATCAGATCAAGTGGTAATAGAGATTGGCGATTCTTCGGAACGGAAAGGTAAAATTGAGGACTATTTTCTACATGCAAGAGATCTTGATGGATTAAAATCGATAAGAAATTTTGTCAGTTTAAGCCAAGGAAAATTTCTCTTTTCCAAAGGAATTGGGGAGAGTAGTAATGTATTGAGCTTAGTTTTTAACAAAGCTGAAGGCCAGGTGCCAGTAGTCAAAAACGCTGGTTGGGTTTTATTGGTTGATGATAAAGCTGAAATTGTAACATTTTACTCAAGTGTTGCAGAAGCTTTAGGGCTGTCTTATGGAAGTGCAACTGATTTGAGTCAAGCTAGAGATCTTGTCTCAGAAATGGGAATGCCATTATTGGTTGTAACAGATATTCAGCTCGAATCTGAGAGTGGTTTAGATCTTGTAAAAGAACTACGATTGAAATTTGGATCTGAATTACCAATTATTGTCGTTAGCGGGAATTTTGAAGACAATATCAAAGAGCAAATATTTTCAGCAGGCGCTACTAAATATTTAATTAAGCCAGTTGGTAGAAGAAAATTATTTTTTGAAATTAAGGAATTGTTGGGGAGTCAAAATGATATCTGATGAAAATTTTCAACAAAATATTTCTATTATAGATGGAGTTGTAAAAACTGATTCAGCTTTAGTTGTTGAAGCACTTAATGAAGCCTTTAAAAGAAATCGAGACTTTCTTGTGCATGAGCTTTCTCGTAGGTTTTCTGAGATAAATACAGCAGTACCAAGCCAAATTGAAAGCAACGAATGGATCGAAGTTGATTCATTATCTAAGCTGCGTGGACTAGTAGGAGGCAGGTTTGAGACCCTAAAAGCTAGATGGCAGGCTGCGGGTTTTCCATTAAAGAGAAAAAAAGGAGATAAGATTTCTGACTACCAAGTTGAAGAAAATGGTTGGTTGGAGCTTGAAGGCTGGATTGCAAAACAAGGATTTAGGGCCAGACGAAGATCCGATAAAGAAGAATGTTTATTCGAATTATTGAAAAACTAGAATAATTCTATAG
>JAWXBT010000424.1:0-4251 GCA_034440315.1 bacterium | reverse complement strand
TAATAGTACGAATTACAAAACAGACGGATTGGGAAGAAGAGTTCTAAAATATCTTTCCCCAAATAATCAGCACGTTTTTTATATCTTTGATGGGGATCGGCTGATCGGGGAAATTGCTGATAACTTTGGTGCCAGCCACTTCTTGCTTTTCCAATAAATGCAAAATTTTATTTTATTTTTTTAAAAGTTTCTCTAAAACTTTTCGATTCATTTTATCGTATAAAGTTTTGATAGCCTCCTCATCCCATTTTTCTTCTCGATGCAATCCAAGATCAGTTAATTCGATATTGGCATGAACATCAGGAATGTTTTCTAATGTATTGACTATACGATGCATTGCTTCTTCTGAGGTAAAGGATTCATTTGGATCATGTAATAAAACTATGTTGATGCCAATAGTGGGACTAAAGAAACCCTCATCAAATAGTGATTCAGTTCTCATTGCGAATCGCCTTACCTCAGCTACTGCATGTGAAGAAGCCCCGGGTGCCGGAACTTTTCGAAATAAAAAATCAAGATTCGCATCGTCATCTAAGAGTTTGATATAGTCGGCAGTTACAGGACCTAATACTTTGGGTAGTCCGCTGATTCCAAAAGGTGCTTCAAAAGCAACTATTTCAATTACAGTCTGACAACTCAGGCCACCATAAATAGCAAGAATTGCTCTTGCTGAAACTCCGACAGTTTTAACTTCTTTGCCGAGTAGGGAAGCGGCTTTTACAAAATAAAATGAGAATTCTCTAAGCTCGACTTCACAAATAAGTCCCAATTTTCCTTCGCTGTCTTGGCCATGATGATGAGGCAAACGAGGAGCAATTATATTTGCTCCTGCCTCGTATAAGGTTCGCAGTGCTGGAAGAGCATCGGTTGTAACAGAATTTAATCCACCAAAATAAATTATTGAAAGATCTGTTTTGTAGCAATGAGTAAGAAAAATTGTACGCTTGCTTTCGGGCACTCCGAAAATTTGCTCTCTGGCTTGTACTGTCTTAATAAACTCACATGCATGGTTATAACCTTCGGATGTGTTATAAATGATTGGTTATCAAAACTGTAGATTGATGGTGGTGCTGGTGAATGTTCATGCTCGGCATTGCTATGGCAGCAATAGTGCCGAAAGTAAGGTTTCTAAATGCTGAATCAGATTCGTAGGAAAACTGACGAATTGCAGATATGGTTTCTGTAGCTACTGATTTGAGTGTAAAGTGTGAGTGATTAGACATTTATGAAATATATAAATTTTATAATGTCAAATTAGTTATGCATCAACATTAGCTGATTGTATCATTTTATAATTATCAATAAAATTACAAGTCCATTGAGTGCATTTTAACTCAAGATATACTAATAATTTAGCAGATTTTTATTTTTGTCACTATCTTTGCAATTGGTACTAATGTGTGACTTTTTACATTCTGAGACCTCCAACATTTCCAAATAAAAAACTACCTTTTTCGATTCTCCAAATAATAAGTATCTTGTGATAGGTTATATACTCCTTTTCGCAAGATTTGATGAAGCGCAGCATTTCTTAGTGCCTCTTTTAGAGAAAGAAGAACTTCAGACACAAGCCTTGAATACTTTATTGTGTCTTTATACTAGTTATTTTTTTGGGCTCTTTTTTTGCCCCGTATTTAACTGCAAAGTTTGGCACTAAGAATTCAATTATTTTAGGAGCACTTCCTCATGCATTATTTCCACTCACACTCGTGTTTGCAAATACATTTTATATGTACGTTTTAGGTTGTGCTGTTGGCTTCGAAGCAGGTCTTTTTTTCGATAGCTTCAGGACAGATAGTTAATATGAGTTCACGCCAGGAGAGAGTGGCTGTAAATTCTGGACATCAATATTCTGCTCTTTGGATTGGATCAATGTTTGGGATGGCTCTAGGTGGAATATTATTGAGTTATTATAAAGCAAGTTTCGTTTATTCACTCTTTACAGGGATAGCTTTTTTGGGGTTTGTCACTCTTTGTAAAATTAAAGTTACAACTCCAACTGAGGGTGGTGCAATTTTAAACATTACCTATCTCTTTAAACCTAAATTTTTATTTCTTTTACCAGTTGTTTTTGCAAATTATTTTCTGATGGTTTTAAGTTTTTCAGCTTTAGCATTGAGAGTACAAGAGATAAATTCGGCAAATGCTGTTATTAACATTGCTATTGTGGCATTCGCTGTAAAAATTTGGTTCACTTATTGGATCGGCTTATTTAGGTAAGGCAACTGACAATAAAGATGGAGCCTGGCTAATTATCAAACACATTATTCCTGTTGCTTTAATTGGACTTACTCTGATCTCTTATGGAGATTTAATTTTTGGAATTCATTCTATTTTATACATAAAATTTGCTTTGCCCCCTTGGTGGTAGTATTGGGGCCATGGTTAGCAATAATCTAGTCCGTGCTTCTAACCCACTCTTAGCTGCTTGGAGTTTCTTTGTCGTTGGCTCAAATATTCTATGTATGATCACTTATAAATTTTCAAATATAGGAATGTCAGGATTGAAGCTTGCTCAATTAGGGCTACTTTTCTATTGGTCTGCTGAAAGCTTCTTCTGAAATGTGCCTCTATGCTGGATTACAACTTGGCTTTACCCCATATGTCATCGCCCTTCAACTCACTACTATTGTTGGAGCAGTCTAGTTGGAATTATTTTCTTAAAAGAATCTTTCTCTACGAAAACTTTGCTTGGAGCTGTCATCGCTTGTGCAGGAGCGATTCTACTAGTGATTAGTTGAAAATTTCTGTAGAAAATGTCGTGTAACAAAATATAAGAGTCCGAGTACTGTCGGGTACCAAAAGAATTGGTGGTGAAAGGAAAAATATAGTCCGACGACTTCTGTAAGAAGATTAATTAAAATTAAACTTAATAAAAGGCTCAAACGCACTGTGCGATCTTCAAATGAAATTGCCTGAGTGGCACAGTAAACCTGAATGGGTAAAAGCAGTACAAAATCAAAGAACCAACCATACGGAGAAAATATAATGGACAAGAGCAAGGCGATTTGAAGCCTCTCTATCAGGGATGTGGTTGGTTTAAATTTTACTGCAAATTTCCATGTATATTTTTCTAGGAGAAGAAACACACCCGTGCCCACAAGGGGAACTACATATAATGGCCAAGAAATCATTTTCCCCGGAACGGCAAATTGTAATCTGAATTGAGTTACCCAGGTCGCCGATTTCCAATCAACCACACCACCAGAAATATTTAACCATTGTGAAATAATCTGTGGTGATTGGATAAATACCACAGCAAATAGAGCAATCAGGCCAAACAATACACCACTTAGTATCTTTAGATCCTTAGTGCGATAAGCATCAAATAGAAGGGAGAGAAAGACTAGAAAGACAAGGTGTGGTTTGATCAAAAGAATGGAGAATAATACTCCACCCAAAAATCTTTTGTTCTTGGTGATACAAGTAACAGCAACTAAGAATGCTGCAACCAACATTAAGCTTAGTTGGCCTAAACGAAAAACCTGATGAAGCGGCTGAAAGCACAACACCATTAGCCAAGATACAAAAATAGCTGGGTTATTTTGAACAAAAAGAGTTCTAGTGCAAGCCAAGGAGATAAAAATTAGAAAAACATTAATAAGAGTCCAGAGATTATTAGCCGTCTCAAATTCTAATGTGCCTAAAGGCCAAAGCATCGCAAAAATAATGGGGGGATTCCAAACCATCATTGGAGCTGTAAATAAAGCACCAACATTTTTCTCAAGATTCATTAACAAAGTAGAATCGTAAGGATTCTGTCCATTAACAAAAAGTTTAGCTGCGGCCCAGTAACCAACGAAATCTGTATTCTCTGGAGAGTGGCTCTGTAGATTAAATGCAAAAACTAGTGTTAATAAGAAGGCCGCATAAACTACAATCTTAGCCAAATGTCCATCCAGTCTATTATTCACGGCATTCATCATACTGACACCACCTAACCTCTATTAGAGGCACGTATAAGTAGGGCTGGTCCATCGTTACGAGAATTAAACCTAAAGAGTCGGTACATAACTTCAGAAAGTAATCTCTTCCACCAGGAATAAGTCTTAACCTCAATCAATGATTTTTTAACAAAAGGGAAAAACCAATCAGCTAATTGGTTTTGTATAATCATAAATGGCCAACCATACCGATAACCATTCACATTCATAAATCCAATTGCTTTTAAATCTTGGAGTAATTCTTTCAGCTCAAAATGCCTAATATGGCCGTGATACTTATACGACTTCCATATATACCCAGTGGGTG
>JAWXBT010000423.1:0-4043 GCA_034440315.1 bacterium | reverse complement strand
GTATCACCATCGATGATGCGATTTATTTCTACACTAAAGCAGCAATCTGCTTTATCTGATACAGCAGCTTCATTAGGTAAATTTGTGGAATCAAAAGCACCAGGTGCAGTGGATCGCGAGATGGGGGATGAACAACCTATCAAGATCAATAAAATAGATAGAAAATAGTACTTTGAGGACATATTTTAAAAAATCAAATTATATAATTAAAGTAGTAAACATTTTTTGTTAAAGTAATAAAAATTCCTCACACAAGCGTCAATATTTCTGATTTGTTAGAGCTTTAGCGGGTTTCCTCTATCCATGATTCTGATCATAGATCTTTCTCAAGTGCATCAACTAAACTAAGTATAGTTAATTTTGAGGAATAGAGACATGTCAATAAAAAAGAAAACTAATAGTAATCGAGAAGCAAATGAACTGCAAGAATTAGGATTTGAATTTAGATCCCCTCAAGATGAGTTTAGTTATCAACCAGATTCCGGAAGTGTTATTGGCGGAATACGCGGGAAACAAGAATACGGAATAGATTCAAACTTGGATGCCGAAGGTGGAAGTTCTCAAAGAAAGAAAACTATTCCTCTATCTCAAAATCCAACTTTAACAATTCCAGGAGAATCGGAATGGAGTCAAGCACACCGTCTTCCAATAGAAGAAGTTTTTAATAAAGAAAAGATAATTGAATTAACTGATCCACAACTTCAAATGCTTGTACTAGATAGATTATCTCATCATCCTCGTCTTAAAGATCTAGAGGTTGATGTTCATGTAGAAAATGGTGAAGTAGATCTGCAAGGAGAAGTTTCTTCAATTTCAGCTAAAATGCAAATAGAGGAGCTTATCGAAGCTTTACCAGGTGTAATTGATATACATAATAATATTGAAGTATACTCTTGAGAAGAATAGATTATAATTATTTATTAAATGGCAGTTGAGTTTCAAGATTATTACGACATTTTGGGTGTCAAAAAGACAGCTTCTCAAAAAGAGATTCAAAAAGCTTATCGTAAATTAGCTCAGAAATATCATCCTGATATTTCTAAAGAGGCTGACGCTGCAAACAAATTTGTAAAAATTAATGAGGCTAACGAAGTCCTTAATAACCCAGAGAGTAGAAAGAAATACGATCAGCTTGGTCAAAATTGGAAACAAAATCAAGATTTCCAGTCAAATTACCAAGGAACTGCTAGAGATCGCGCTCAACAAAACAATCAAAGTTATGATTTTCACTTTGGAGACAGTGAAGGATTCAGTGAGTTTTTTGAACAAATGTTTGGACAACAGCGAGCAAATCAATCACAAAGAAAAAGACAGGCTCAGCAAGGTCTTACTAAAGAAGCCACAATAAAACTTACCATTATCGATCTATACATTGGTGTTACGAAACAGATATCTCTTGAGTCACTTGAATATGGAGTCGATGGAGAACCGCATAAAACAATCAAAAATTATCAATTAAAAATTCCAGCTGGCACTAAGCATGGTTCACATATTCGTTTATCTGGACAAGGCCAGCCTGGAACGAATGGCGGAAAGGCAGGTGACCTTTTCTTAAAAGTTGAACTTATTCCCGATCTGAGATTCAGAATTAAAGATTTTAATCTTTACACTACGGTGGCGCTCTATCCTTGGGATCTACTGATCGGTAGCTCGGTTCCAATTACTCTTCCAGATGGATCTAATATCTCTATTACAGTTCCTCCGAAATCTAAAGAATCAACTAAGCTACGAATTAAAGAGAAGGGACTTCCAAAAAATAAAATTGAAAGAGGAGATCTTTTTATTGAGTTAGAGATTACGATGCCTTCGATTATCAGTGAAAAAGAAGAAAAATTATGGAAAGAACTTAAGATAACTCATGAAAGTGATGCCAAATCTAATACCGGGAGATCCAATGGATAAAGAAAATCAACTTGAAACAATAACAATTGAAGATCTTTGTCATCATACCGGTCTTCGGCCTTCCATTGCCGTTAGGATTGTGCAGCTAGGTATTTTAGAACCTATTAATGAAACTACACCTCAGATATTTCATCTTCAGTCAATTTTAAAAATCCAAAAGATCTTAAGAATAAAGCGAGATCTTAAGATCGGTTTTTCTAGTATGAGTCTTGTTTTAAGCTTGCTTGAAAGAATTGAAGAATTAGAAGAACATTTGAGATTTGCAAAAACAAGGTAGGAAAAGTTAAAACGCAAATAGGTGGGAGGTAGTTTCGCAACAGGCCCATCAAGAATGTCGGAAGCCCTAAGCCATAAATTGATCACGCTGCGCATCCATGGCACGCCCAGTAAGTGCAACTACCGGAAACTTTAGAACACTGGGAGAGACTTGCAAGAATCTGTCGCAGAGCTACAATCCCATCGATAACTGGCATCTGAGTATACATCAAAACGATATCAAAATACTCCTGCTCTGTAGTAAAGGCACCTAAACTTAAACATATAAGGGCATCATTCCCGATTCCATAAATATAAGTTTTAATAAAATCCTACCTTACTTTAAGTGGGTAAGATTTTAAATAAGCTTTGCTGATAAGCATTATAACATCTTTTCGCCGGTGAACTGAAATTCCTTAAGATTTTATAGATTTAAAAAACTGCCACCATTCTTTAAATAAAAATGTAATTAAAAGCAGATTCAAAGCTGCATCCACTATTGCGATTGATCCATTCTTTCGCTACCTGTCACGACAAGGAGTTGCTTCAAGAATCGCCTCTTGCAGCGGCATGGAAGAAGATACATTTAGTTTTTATAGCTGTGTTCTGGATGGCGGACGGGATCAATAAACGTGACGGTTCTATTTTTATATAGAAATAGAACCGTCACACTATTTATGAACAGATACCAGCTTGATTAGGTACCAAAATCGCACTCGCTTCTTGGCCGTTGAATGTGCCATTAACGAGGATTCTGCCGTTGCCCTTTGAGATATCTTTAGCAACGTTGAAAACCCAACCGGAATTCTGTGGTATTAAGGTGTTAAGATCAATCACCGTGTCGTCTTGATAAATAAAGGCTCTCAGTGAACTTGTAGATCCAATTACAGAAGCGTAACCAACTACCTGATCACAGTCACTCACAGCTAATCCCCCATGCGGGTATATCCCGTTCATAACTGGAAGATCTGTTGTAACCTGATCCTTCCATAAGAAAGCCCGAGCTGTTCCAACTGAAGTGGTTAAATATCCAACCACATGTCCGAGATTATTAATTCCATATGAATGGCCGCCAAAAGGATAAGTACCAGATGGTGCATCGGAACCGATAATCGATAATGCTCCATTAGAGATTACGCAAGGACGCGCCATCGTACCGACCAATTTAGAACAAGTAATTTCCTGTGAGTCATTAATCTCAACTGCCTCACGTATTCCATATAAGGAGGTAAGGTCAGTAGTTGCACCTTTTTTCCCCCATAATATCGCAGCACCTGAAGGCACAGTCGGCGAAGAAACATGTCCAACCGTTTGACCAAAATTATTAATACTTGAAGCGCGGACAAAGTAGTCTCCAAATGGATTTTGTAGCTGGGTAAAAGTTTGTCTACCCGGATTATAAATAAAAGAACTTGTCGATACAGATACCAGAGTTTTGCCGGAATTATTTATCGAATTTCCGAATGCATAACTAGGTCCACCAGGAATATTCAGATACTGAAAATTTGCGCCGTTTCTAGTGTAAATAAATGGGGCAAAAACTGAAGGATCCGCGGTCTTAGCATGGCCCGTTGCTTTAGAACCGTTATCATTAAGAGTGCTACCAACGGTGCTACCCGAAGCAGGTCCTAAGGGAATAATTCGATAGTGAAGTGGTGCTTCCGCTGCGCTTACAACAGGCAAGCCAAGCGCCAATGACAAAGTCAAAAAGAAAATCTTACAATCTAAAGTCCTCATACATACTCCATACAACGTTAATTTGGACGAACGGGAAGTTAATGTGCCTCGTGAAAAGAAGCAAGAGCCTATCCGAATGATTAATAAACTAAGATCCATTACGTTCCCCTCTAGTTATTGATTTACTGAGATTTTTTGACTCATAGTTT
>JAWXBT010000422.1:0-6249 GCA_034440315.1 bacterium | reverse complement strand
CATAAGTACCATAATGGCGGCAGCCGCATTTTCATGAAACGCCTCTTGAGGTCTTGAAATCCAATTAAATGCTTGAATTGGTAGGACTGTAAAGGGAGAGAGAAGTCCATCGGGAAGAAATGGTATGTATGTCAAAGCCCCTAAAGTAATTAGCGGAGCTGCCTCTCCAATCGCTCTAGAAAAAGCTAAAATACATCCAGTCATAATTCCAGGTAAGGCAACTGGCAGCACTTGGCTAAATACAACCTGAGATTTAGTTGCGCCTAAAGCTAGTGCTGCTTCTCGAATTGATTTCGGAATTGCTTTAACTGCTTCTCGGGAAGCTATGATTATGATCGGTAATATCAAAAGTGACATTGTAAGCGCGCCTGAGATTAGGGATCTTTCAAGATGAGCATAGCGAACAAATAATTGAAGTCCAAGAAGACCGTAGATAACGGACGGTACTCCAGCAAGATTTGCGATATTCAGTTCGATAATCCTCGTGAATCTATTCTTCGGTGCATATTCTTCAAGATAAATAGCAGCCCCAACACCAAGAGGAACAGAAAAAATTCCTGTTAGGATCATAAGGTAAGCACTCCCAACCCAGGCAGAGTAAATTCCAGCTTTGTTTGCAAATCGTGAAGGGAAACTTGTCAGAAAGGAAAAATTTAAACGATTTATTCCATCTAAGAATATGTTGGCAATAAGGGTAAATAGCACCAACATTGCCATCGAGATAATTAATAGGGCTAATAATTGAAAAGCTCTATCTGTCCAGGGAAATTGGCTGGCATGAGTAGCTGCGCCAGTTTTCATGTTTGAGTGCTCCTATATTTTTCTCTTATTCGGATACTTATAAAGTTAAGCATTAAAGTGATAAGGAAAAGAGTGGAGCCAACTGCAAATATTGTTGAGTATTCAAGAGTGCCATGAGGAGTGTCGCCTAAAGAGATTTGCACGATATAAGCTGTCATTGTTTCGACACCTTTTAGCGGATTAAGCGTGAGTTCAGGTTGTTGCCCTGCTGCAATTGTCACGATCATTGTTTCCCCAACAGCACGGGATATTGCGAGAATAAATGAAGCGGTAATGCCTCCTAGTGCGGCAGGAAGTAATACTTTGAAGACCATTTGAAGACGAGAGGATCCGAGTGCGTACGAAGCTTCCCTAAGACTTCTAGGGACGGAATAGAGAGCATCTTCGCTCAGTGAGGCCACCATTGGTAAAATCATTATCCCCATCACTAAGCCAGGACTAAGTGCGTTAAATCCAGAAAGTTCAGGAATAAAAGTCTGAAGAAGTGGCGTTAAGACTAGTAAAGCAAAGTATCCATAAATAATCGTAGGCACTCCAGCAAGTATCTCTAACAATGGTTTTAAAGATCTTCGAACCTTTTCATTAGCAAACTCACTTAAATAAATTGCAACTACCAATCCAGTCGGTAAGGCAATGGCCACTGCGATTGCAGCTGTTAGAAATGTACCAGAAATAAGTGGCCATATACCAAAATGCTTATCGGCAAAGAGAGGTGTCCATTGAGTATCTGTCAGAAAGTCAAATAGAGAGACTTGGCTAAAAAAGTTGAGGCTCTCGCTTGCTAAGACCAACACGATGCCAATTGTTGTTATTATAGAGACAGTTCCACAAAGAAAAAAAATAAAATGAACTATTTTTTCTTTAGTTTGCCTTGTGAGTAAACTCATGATTTTTTAAGAACAGAATAAAAGTCCCGAATCTTTCATTAGTGCTTCGTCCAGTAAATTGTTTCATCTAGAATGCTACCTTAGTCTATTGTGTAGCAATTAACTTTCTTAAAAATCCACGATTTTGCCCATTTTATTTGGACGAAACACTTCGCTATTATTGTTCCCCTTCGGAGAATTCTAGTGCCGCAAGAGAACTTCCTAGGTAAAAAAACTTATCGGATGCGGCACTAGAATCGGGACTTTGTTTTTATCAATGATTACTTAAAGCATTAACCTACTTCTTTTGCTAGCAGGCTTTCGAGTTTCACACCTACCTGAGATCCTCCTATAAAGGACGAACCAGTAATTCCTTTATCAAACTTTTTCATGGCAAGTGAATAAACTGCATCTTGAAGTGGTACGTAGCCAACCTGAGTCGTCAATTCTTTTGCGTTATTTATGTAAAACTTAGCATATTCTTGAACTTCTGTTTTTTTCATCGAGTCTTTTCTAATATAGATGAAAAGTGGTCGAGCTAGTGGCTGATAAGTTCCATCAGTAACAGTTGCAAGCGAAGGTGTTTGAGGCCCATTACCATTTGAGGCATTCAGATCGTCAATTGAGAGAACTTTTAGTTTATTTTTGTTCTCCATGTAGTAAGCCAAACCAAAAAACCCAAGCCCATTTCTATCATTGGCAACACCTTGAACGAGCACATTGTCATCTTCACTTGAAGTAAAATCACCCCGACTTGAATGTTCTTTGCCGACCACAGCTTCAGTAAAATAATCATAGGTACCAGAATCAACCCCAGCTCCGAAAAGTTTAATTGCTTGATTTGGCCATTCTGGGCGAATTTGATTCCAGGTAGTTATTTTATTTTGTGCTTCTGGTTCCCAAAGTTTTTTTAACTCAGCAACTGTTATTGAAGTAGCCCAAGTATTTTTAGGATTTACAACAACTGACAACGCGTCATATGCGACAGGAAGCTCGACATATTCTATCTTGTTTGTTTTGCAAAGCTCTATTTCAGAAGCTTTAATTGGACGTGAAGCATTAGAAATATCAATTTCTCCTGCACAAAACTTTTTGAATCCACCACCACTTCCAGCAATACCTACGGTAATTTTAACTCCTGGATTATTTTTCCCAAATTCTTCAGATACAGCTTCTGTGATTGGATAAACGGTGCTTGAGCCATCAATCTTAATTAATCCTGATAGATTGCCCGGCACGGCAGCTGAAACATTGATTGCAAAAAGTGCACTCAATCCTAATATTTTTAGAGCTAGAGTATTTTTCATTTTATTTTTCCTTTTTTGCTAAAGCTAGTGACAAAAAGCAGATATTTATTCTTCAATATAAGTACAAAATATATTTTCTTGACTAAAGATTCACTTTTTTAAGTCACTTGCTATTTGTTGTTTTGCTTCCACACCTTCGTTATGAGTTCCAATCGAAGGCTTTTCAGCATATATATTACCAATGAGAATGGCTTTAAATTGTTAGGATTCTGTTAGGGAGTGATTACTTTCCAATTAATTCAAAGAGTTGTTTGTTAAATTGGGATAGAAATTGAAAAAGCACTTCCTTTTCCAATCTCACTTATAACAGCTACCTCTCCACCATGAACTTTGGCTATATGTTTCACGATAGCCAATCCCAATCCGGTTCCGCCCTCTGATCTACTGCGAGCTTTATCAACTCGATAAAATCTTTCAAATACTCTTTCTAGATGTTCGTCCGGAATCCCAGGCCCTTGGTCTTTCACGGAAAATATGATTTTAGAAGCTTGCTTAAGGCAGGTTAGTTCAACTGTAGTTTTGGGTTCGCTATATTTTATGGCATTTGAAAGGAGGTTTATCAAAGCTTGTTCGATTAAAGATCTGTGAGCTGAAAAGGAAATTTGTTCCATACATGAAATTGAAACTTCAATTTGTTTCTCTTTCGCTGTCATCTCGCAAACATCAATTACATTTGAAATAGTCTCTTTTGCTGAAATAGTTTCTTTGTTAATTGGTGCCAGTTTTCTCTCTTCATACTCCTCTAGTCTAGCTAATGTAAGAAGATCGTTAATTATATTAGTTAGTCGATTGGTGTGTTTTTCTATAATTCCTAAAAATTTTGAGGCATCTTCTGGAGATCTAATTGCTCCATTTTGTAGGGTCTCTACGAAACCTTTAATAGAAGTTACTGGAGTTTTTAATTCATGAGAAACATTTGCGACAAAATCTTTTCTAATGTTCTCTAGTCTTCTAATTCTAGTAATGTCAGATAATACAAATACTGCTCCGATCGTTTCTTTCTTTTCAGTTTCTAAAATATTGCCATAAACTTGGAGGTATGTTTTTTTGTCATCTTCGTTATGAAGAATAACCTCTTCAGATAATGAGCCTTTTATAGATAATGTTTCTTTCATCAATTCTTGAAGTTCGAAACTTCTGATTACTTCAGGAATAAGTTTTCCCTTAGAGGTATCTGGAGATATTCCAAAGAGTTGAGAAGCAGCTTTATTAATCTCAAGAATTCTTTGATTGGCATCAATGGCAATTAAACCCTCACTAATGCCAGATAGAATCGCATCTTTTTCCCTCTCGTGTTTTGTAATGTCTTTGATTTTTTCATCTAAGCGTTGGGCCATCAAGTTCATAGCATGTGCTAGATGATCTAGTTCGTCGATTCCGCATTCTGCGAGGCGAATATCAAAATCCCCCTTAGATAGCTTTCTAGCACCCTGTCTTAGGTGATTTATGGACTCTGTGATGTTTTTAGTATGAAAGTATAAAAGGATAGAAGTGATTATAATGAATCCAGAAATAACAGATAATCCCAGGTGAAATGGTAAGAATAGATAGACAATAAAGATCAGTAGCAGTGAAAGGTAAGGAAAATAAATTTGCCAAAAGAGCGGTTTTTTCGACATGACAATGACTATATGCTTTTTTGATCGCTTTCGCGAAACCTATAGCCGACACCTCGAATTGTTTCGATTAAATCCGAAGCAACTCCGAGTTTCTTTCTTAAGCCAGTAATCTGTACATCGACGGATCTATCCGTAACAGCATAATTGTCACCGTGGACTGAATCAACTATTTGATCTCTACTAAAAACCCAACCTGGACGGTTAACTAAGAGGTGTAATATTTTAAATTCGGTAGAAGTCAGTTTTACTAAGTCATTTTGAATTCTAACTTCATATTTTTTAAGATTAATTGAGATTGAATCTCTACTTATAATATCTGATGCGGGTTGTTTCGTTCTTCTTAATAAGTTTCGAACTCTTGCGATCAAAATCTTTGGACTAAATGGTTTTGTAAGATAGTCATCTGCTCCGAGCTCTAGTCCAGCAACTACGTCAGAATCTTCACCTTTAGCGGTGAGCATAATTACTGGAATAGTAGAAGTTTCGGAAAGGTTCTTGAGATTTTTACAAACATCTAATCCTTCCATTCCGGGAAGCATACGATCCAAAATAATTAAATCAGGAAGTAACTCTTTGGCTCGTTTTAAACCATCAGGTCCGTTACCTACAGCTGAAACTTTATATCCTTCAGTTCCTAGGTTATAGCGTAACAATTCTTGAATATCTTCATCGTCTTCAATTACAAGGATATGGTGTTGCATAAGATGTTTATTAATTGATGGTTGTTATTGTGTACTATACTTAAGTGTTTGCCTTTATTCCAGGAAAAGAGAAGAATTCCGTGTTAGTAAGTTGTTAGGATTGTTTAAGGATTGTAATAGATGAGTGCTAGAAAAGAAAAATTAAAGCTTTTGTCCGAAATAGAGCTTACAGGTGGCACTTTAGTTAAGTCAGAAAATCTAGATTTCTTAAAATCTTTCCATCAAGAATTAAAAGAAAAAATTGAGTTGATTTATATTGATCCTCCATTTTTTACTCAAAAAGATTTTTATACTTCAGACAAATATAAATACCAGAAACAACCAAAGGTTAAGGAGATCGCTTACCAAGATAAATGGGGTGGTAGTATTGAAAACTATCTTGTTTTTATGAGGGAAAGATTGTTTTTAATGCGAGAACTTCTTTCCGAATCTGGTTCTCTATATCTTCATTGTGATTACAGAACCTCTGCTCATTTAAGAATTTTATTAGAAGAGGTCTTTGGTGAAAAAAATTACATCAATGAGATTATTTGGTTCTATAAGACTGGAGGTATGCCGAAAGGATTAGGCTTTGCTAAGAAACACGATACGATTCATTTTGTTACAAAAAACCATAAAAAAGCTACTTGGAATCCTCAAAGAGAAAAATCATACCTTTCTCATAAGTACGGTTTTAAAAATATTGATCTTAAAGAGGACGAGGCTGGAATTTATAACTTAGTTGGCATGAGAGATGTATGGGAGATTCCTGCCCTTAGAGGTAATCAACCCGAAAGGCTTAACTATCCTACTCAAAAACCGGAAGTACTTCTAGAGAGAATTATTCTAGCTTCAACAAAGAAGGACGATGTAGTTGCTGATTTTTTTGCAGGCTCGGGAACAACTGGTGCTGTAGCCAAAAGACTTGGACGTAAATGGTTATTGGTAGATCAAGGGGATGTTTCTAATTCGATTT
>JAWXBT010000421.1:0-5537 GCA_034440315.1 bacterium | reverse complement strand
TGTTGCAAAACTCTCTCCTACTGCGAAAAGCGATCTTTGGCCTGCGACATCGTCAGTCTTCGAGAGAAAAGCCTCAACATATCCAGAGGATATGCTTGCGGTTTTCTCTCTCGACTTCCTTGTCTCGCACAAATCTCACTTTTCTCGTTACAGAGATAGTTTTGCAACAGGCCCTATAGAAGATCTTGTATACCTATAGTTTTATAGTAACCGTATAAATTAAGACATGCTCAAACAGACAACCCGATCCAAAGCTTTATTTTACGCAATTCTCTCAACTTGTTTTTCTAGTACTGCAATTCTATTTCAGTCCTTAGCCGCTAAAGAACTAAGTCTTTTTCAAATCCTGGCAGTTGTAAATATTTTAGGAGGTCTGACTAGCTATGCCATAATAATTATCAAAGGTGAGAAAATTAATTATCGCGGCATGCTAGATCATAAATTTGAACTTTTAATGATTCTTTTTTGCCGATTTTTAACAGGTGGAGTTTTATTTTGGATGGCAATGCGCCTAACTGTTGGTGTTAAAGCGATCTTCTTTACCAAAGCCGAGCCGTACTTCGTTCTTCTTTGGGGTTGCTTTCTCGATGGGGCAACTGTTCCAGCAAAACATCTTTTATTATTATTAGTTCATTTTGTTGGAGCTGTATTTTTATCTGGTGGAGATTTTGCTCAACTTGGCACAACCCAAGTTGGAGATTTGATCTTAGTCCTAGCAGTTTCGATTTTAGCGCTTTCTTACCGCTACGCGGGAAAATTAGGAAAAAATACTTCTTCTTTTCATTACAGTACCGTGCTGCAATTAGTAGCCGGAGCTATCTTTCTTCCCTTTGCTTTCCTTACTACTTCATCCATTGAGTGGATTGGTCACGGATCGACTTGGCTTAATCTTTTTGCTTCAATAATTTTATGGAATATTTTGGGACTACCACTTTGGTTTTCTTCCCTAAAGAGCCTTGAGGGTTGGCTTGTATCAGCACTAAGAGCCGTGGGACCGTTAGTTGCTACTCCAATTGCATTTTTATTCTTTGATCAAACCTTAACCTTGATGCAGGGATTTGGAGCTTTTGTAGTACTTGCCACCTCTTTTTGGTTGGCCAGAGAGAAGAATCACTAGTTATCTCAATTCACCTTTGATTGATTCTCTTTTAATTTTAATGACATATCGCAATAAATTAACTAATAAAATCTTAATCTACTTTTCTCTTCCTAATCCTAATAACATTACTGATGTTACCGGAATTCGATCAAAAACACCCAAGTGATGCAGTCTTTGAAAGTGCACCCGACATTAATGGCAAGATTAAAACTCTAGCTAGTTTTACTCATGAATTCCTAGCTCCAGGTGGATTATTTTGTAATGTTTGGAAAAATGAACAAGCAGCCTGGCTAGTTTCATCTATTGTTCCCGATCTACAAAAAATCTCATATCCCAGTTATCGAACTTTAACTGGATATTTTAATACCATGCGTAATCCAGAATCTAACTATCTCGGTATGTCGGAGGTAACAGCAGAGATTGAAAGGAATCCACACTACACCCAAGATCTAAAAGATATTGCAAGATCCTTATTGCAACTTCGAAACTTACTTTGTAGCGGCAAAGAAGAGATTAATTTATCAGTTAACCTACAATCAAACTTAGCAATAGATAATCCAAAAGGTTTAAGTGATGAGGAATTTGCAACTTCTTCACTGATTTTTTTAAGAGCAGTTTGTCCAAAAGGAGTAAACCTGATTAATGCAGATTGGAATTTACAAAATCCAGTTGCAATTTTATCAAGTAAAACAATTCAAATAACATCTGGATCGGCTATCCGAGTTTCGGATGGAATTATCAGAAGTGAACATTTTGAGTTATCATCATCCGGAGATCGTCAAGAAAAGACAGATCTGTTTTTTAAAAATTCGTACAATCCAAAGCCTGTTTTTTGTGGCAGTTTACAATCGGGAGAGTCAATAATTTTTGGACGAGCATTGATGGAGAAAACCTTTTATGGTCAGCCCTGGAGTTTACAAAAAAATAAGACCGAGTTTCCATTGTTTTTTATTCCAACGGGAAGTGAAGTTGTTCCTATAAACCCTAGGGAATCTTGGAGTCGAGCTGCCATAATGGCAAGTCGAATAGGGGATAATATTTATTTAACCGACCGCGGTCATTATCATAAACTTCATGTCGCAGTGGGTGGTAGGGCCTTTGCAGAATATCAACCAAAGCCCAAGAAACTCGATGATGGCTCAGTAAGCTTTGGCGAATCTACTCTTTTTTAGCCCCCATTCTTTAAATTTAGAAAATGCTTGTGCCACCTCTTCATTTTTAAGGTGATAGGAGTATACTATACGCCGATATTTAATATTAAATGAGGTAGAAGTACTTTTGGAAGAACCCCGATACTAGATGGACTGTGGCCTGCGGCAAAGATCTCTCCGGTACGATTCCGAAAGTGATGGTTCCAAACTTCAAGGGCAAGGGCCCGAAGGATGTGAAAGTGCAAGTGGATGGTCAATCGATCACTTTCACTTTTACCTGGGCGTTTGGTGGCGGTTTCATGGGATTCGGCAAGAAGGCCGTCACTTGGAGTGCTGCCGAGAAGGTTGCTAAGCCTGCAAAGGTCTAGCTCTCGATCTACAGCGATGAACAGATCTCAAGATCGTATGAGGTAGTGTGAGGCTTTGCCCAAGAAGCATTGCACTACCCCAGGATCTTATAACAAATTCTTCCGAATTTTTTGAATAGGTTATTATATGGACAAGGAGAGCTTCGACTTATTTTTAGTCGATCAAAACACTCTGTAATTTTTTTCGAATTTTTTTGCATAGGTCATACATCAATAGGGAAGAGCTTTAATGCATATAACCAACTCTCTTTCAGCATAGACATTCCAGGCCTACTCCAATTCTGGCACAGATATTGCTTAACCTACCTACAGTGTCATTTGAAAAACCTTGATTAGGTGTCGGATTAAAATGCATAATTAATGCAGCATGTTAGTTTTGGTAACATGTTCTTACTTTTGAAGATCCGCGCAAAATCAAGCATAAGTTTAATATTGAAGGTTATTAAAATGGGTATTCAAAAAAGCTCTTTAGGTTCTAAGCTCTTGTGTTTAACGATTGCAACTCTTTGCAGCACAGCAAATGTAAACGCAGAAAGGTTGTGGAGCAGATCCAGCCCGAATTGGACTCCCAAAACAGTTTCTATGGGTCTTCGTGGTACCCAAGTTTTCGGTCCAATTGATGTTGGACAAGATCACGTTGCTTTATATAGTGGCTTTAGTCCCGATCCAGCACCTCCAGTGTGGCAAAACAATCTTCCAATTGAAGGGATGAACATGGAGTCTGCATCTGCTGATACAACGGATGTACACGTAGTGCTTAGTCAGCTTACTGTAAATAACGTCAATTCAAACCGACAGACGGTAGTAAAAAAATATACCTCTGCATCTTCTACTCCGAATTGGAGTTATACTTTTCCTGGAATATCAGCCGGTCTTGCAAAAATTGATATCAGTAACGATGGATCGAGAATTGTGGCCGCGCTTGTTTATCCTTCTGAGACGCGTCTAGCAGTTGCAGTCTTTTCCCCAAACTCTGGAACTCCAGTAAGTACTTTTAATATCAATTTATTCGGTATTCATTTGAACGGATTTATAGTTTCCGCTGATGGATCTACTTTGTATATTACCAGCAATAGCATGGTTTTCATTTATAATTTAGCCAATAATTCGCTTATACAACAAAATGTTTTACCTGGAATGTATTCTTCACATGCATTATGTGGAAATGGTCGAGCCTTTGCTTATGGCGAGTTTAATAGAGTACATCTTTATGAACGAAATAATAATGGAGGCTACAGCCAAACTTGGGTAGGCGAATATCCAGGATTTATAGTTACAGATCGACTAGTTTTATCCGATGACTGCTCCACATTGGGAATCGGACTTCATGAGTATTCCCAGGATTTAACTGTTAAAATTAAGATGATTGATGTTCAATCCAAAAATCAGCTGATGCAGGATGAGTGTACCGGTATAGGAACTTTTCAAAATGTTGTATCAGATATGTCATTGAGTGCCGATGGTTCTCGATTGGCAGTTGCCCTATGGGGAGATGGTGGTAACGTTTGTTCCGAGCTACGTGTATACAATCGCGATACTGATACTCCAATTTATCAACATAACTATCCAGGATCCGTGCATGCTTTAGATATGAGTCCAGATGGTAAAAGGGTAGTAACTGCAGTAAAGCCTGTGCATGCCAATACTTTTGCTGGTGGTGGATCTTTTGATTTACACGCTATAGAACTTGATGAACTAAGAATAGTTGGTATTCCTCGTCCGGGTGCCACGGTATCTGTTCGCTTAAGAGGACTTCCTGCAAATTCGCCAACTCAGCTTTTGACCTCAACAAGCTTGCTCCAAGAACCTGTATATATGGGGAACATGGGATCTCTTTTCTTGCCACGTTTAAGTATGAACCCTATTGCTTTTACGGATACGAACTCGATAGGTCAGGCTACGGGCAATTTCCAAATACCAGCCGGATCTGTAGGATCGAATTTATTTATGCAAGCAATTGCTATGCTACCAAGACGACTTACTGAAAACTTTGAGCAGATAAAAACATTGCCATAGATTTGTAAGAAACAGCACCAATAGAACATTGAAAATGAAGAAGCTCCGGATGGCACGATCGCATGTAGCGAAGATGCCATCCGGATTGCTTCAATCAGCGTGAGTCAGTTGCCGACGGTCTGAGATCCTCGTCACGCCTCTGAGATCGCAGGCGATGTGATCGAGGCTTCTGGGCAGAGTTGGCCAGTTGGGAGCGAGGAACACTGCCGAAAGGCTCTCAAAGAGCCCGCGATCCAAGGATCGCAAAGGGGAGCGAGATGTTATATTAAAATTAGAAGGCTAGACAATATGCATATATAGTAACTTTCAAAAGTCTTTGCCGAATGAAATGAGGCAAAACTTCTACAAAAGACTATATAGGGCTTTTCGAAGGGGGAAGGATGATTATTTTAGGTAAGGATTTTTTAAATTTGCTAGATACGTTCTTCGAAGGGTTGTTTGTTGATAAGGGTTGGTTAAAAAAGGGATGAGGTCCACAGCTGTACGCTATAAACCCCATGTAAAACGCATTCACTGAAACAGAACGAGGTGTTCCAATGAATATAAGTGATCAGCTAACGACATTTACGCAAGAAAGACTGTTTTGTTTACAGCTCTCCTTGCAGTTTATGTCGCTAGAGGGGTCAAGAGGGACGAAGGGCGTAGGTAGGGTTTAGCTACCGCCGCCCGATCCACCACCACTCGATCCACCGCCGCCCGATCCACCGCCTCCACTACTGGGAGGACCGCCGCTGCCTGCTGCGCTTCTGTAGCCTCGCAGGACCTCACCGATGGCACCAGCCCACTCGGCAAGACGCGCAGACCACGTTTGGCTGCATCCGTTACCCATCGAACCAGGAGGACCTGATCCGCCGGGAAGTTGACCGCCGCTGCCGCCGCTGCCGCCGCCGCCGCGATCCCCAC
>JAWXBT010000420.1:0-2972 GCA_034440315.1 bacterium | reverse complement strand
GTTTAGATATCTTTAAACAAAATTAAAATGGCGATCAGAATTTCAGCCTCACGGCTCAAAAGTTTAAAACAATGCAGTTGGAAGTTTTATTGTAACGAGGTTCTAAAGCTACCAGAAACCACACACCCAAAAACAATTGTTGGTAGTTTAGCCCATTCGATTTTAGAATGTTTGCTGAATTCACGTCATAGAAAGCATTATATCAGTATCATGTCTGGGATTCCAAGTATATATAATTGTAATTCGATTGCTCGTTTGGTTGTATGGTGGCAGAATAAGCATAAAATTAAACCAGAACTTTTAGAAGATCTTAATTCGATGGTTATGGTTGTTTTAACTTTAACCGATTATTTCGAAGAGAAAGCTGACGAAGTATTCAAACCGGAACATGAGTTCCTTTTTACTATTTGTGAAGGGAAATATCAAATTAAAGGGTTTATTGACAGAATGGCTAGGACCGGAGATTTGATGATTATCAAAGACTATAAAACCCAAGGTAAGAGATTCGATGAGGACGAGTTAGCAAATAATTTTCAAGCGGCAATGTACCAAATGTATGTGATGAAAAAATTTGATTTAAAAGCGTCAGTTCAGTTCATCATGCTTCGTCACCCGCCAACAAATCGGACCCCATATAAACATATTCAAACAGTTTCGGCTAGGACAAAAGAAGAGTTAGAAGGTTTTGAATCTTATTTGGAGTATATCGGAAGTATTTTCTCTAATTTTGGTATGGAGCACGCGACAATGAATTTTTGTGCCGATAATCCAAAAGATAAAGGTTTTTGTACCTACGTTTGTCAATTTAAGTCTGGTCTTGAATACCAATCTTTAATTGATGCAAACGGAAAATTGGTAAAGAATGCTTTTATGGATGAAATTTTAGAGCCGGATTATCTGTCTGGAGAAAAAATTGAGATAAAAACTTATGAGGGTTGCCCCAGATTTCGGGGTTGACTTTTTTATCAGGAAATATCAGAATCAAGAAATGGAAAAAATCAGCTATTGCTCTCTTGAATTTATAGTTGGAGAGCATACTTATTGGCTTCGCAGTAATTGTGCTGGAAAGACTAAAGATCCTTACTTTCTTTTTGTTAAATTACCAAAAGTTTTATTTTTGGGTAAAGAGCTGATTGAATCCAAATTAATTTCCCCTCATACGGGGATGTATGTTTTAAGTAAACAAGGATTGACTCGTAGATATCTAATGTTTGATAGCGGTGGCCCCCCACCAGAAAACTATGTCCCCGATTTAAATTTTGACTTGGAAGAGTTTGAAACGATTAGATGGCAAGATATGTTTTGGTTTTTAAGGGAAAATGGTTATACAACTCAAGAGCTTACGTCTTTTTGGATCAGGCATATTGTACAAACAAAAGACGAAGAATCAAAGGAGCAAACCAAATATGTTATTAGCGAATTTTTGCCCTCCCAAGGTGGCCTATTGTCATTTATGTCCCTCGGTCAACACCCCGATTTTAGTATTTCTTGGGACATTTCACAAAATTTCTCATTAAAAGGTTTGTCATTAAAAGGTTTCGATACGGAATTGAAAAAATTAGAAATAGTTTCAATCTTTTATGCTAAAAATTATTGGTATGTCTGAAGAAGTTCTTGGTGTCTTTTATGAAAACGGTTCTGGAAAATCAATTCTTACGAATTGGTCTCTAAAAGAAGTCGAAGACGCGGGAGATGGCTGTCCCGTTTCTCTTGTTCAACTCGCCAAAGAAGAGGGACTTAAGGAAATATTGGTGATCAGTTCTAATTTTAGAACGTTTATTCCCCTATTAGAGAATATGGATAAGATTGGGGTAAAACTGACTTTTGGCTTAGAGATTTTGATGACCAAAGATGCTGATGATCATTCAGATATTTCTCGTTGGTCTAATTATAAGGTTATTGTAATAGCCAAGAATTCCAAGGGGCGATTAGATTTGTTTAAAATTTTCTCCGCTTGGAAAACGCGGAAAGAGAATAAATATTACGATTTTCGTTTTGATGAAAAACAATTATTACCCTTACTTACTCAAAATTTACAACTGGTATATCCATTCTTTAATTCTCCAATAGCCAAAAATCTGTTAGTTCATAATTCTAATATCGTTCCAAATCCGCCACCTGATACAATTCTTTTTAGAGAAGTCGATTCGGAGCATCCGCACGAGGATATTATTAATTCAACTTTGAATCGTTATAACGGCGATAAAAGATTCAGGGAAATCCGAGTAAAAAGTATCTATTATAAGAACAGGGAGGATTTTAAGAAACTCCTTGTATTTAAAACAATTTTAAGCGGAGACGGTAATTTTAGTGCGCCAGAAATGTCGTATTGTTGTTCAGACGCTTTTTGTTATGAGTCTTTAAAGGAAGTAAATAAAAAAGTATGATTGGTTCAGAATTAAGACGTTACGCTATTAACCAGAAGTATAATTGTGCGGATTTAGAAACAGAAGGCTTGAACCTTTTCTTTTCTAGACCTTGGCAAGTCACTTGGACTCTCTTCAACATTAAACAAAATCTTTCTGAGTCAACGAGATACATTTGGTGGCCAGATTTAAAAGTGTCAAAAAGGGCGGCGATTGTCACAAGATTCGATTTTAATGCTTATAAGCAAGCAGCCGAAGATCCGAAGAAAGTATTGGAGGAATTTGAAGACAAAGTACATGATTCTAATTACGATTTGGTTTCTCATAATTGGCTAGGTTACGATTGCATGATATTGAACGCTTGGAGACGAGGAGTTGGATTAAAACCCCGAAACGATTATTATACCAAAGTTTTCGACACGTTAGCTATGGCACGAGCTTATAAAGAAAATATAACGCCCGATGTTTCTTCTTTTGAAGCTTTTCTAGCATTCCAATATAGGATGTTAAATTATAGATATCCGAAATGCCCAAAAACCAGTTTGGGTGTAATATCCAAAGATTTGGGTATCAAAGTTGATTCAGATAAATTACATGATTCTTCTG
>JAWXBT010000419.1:0-6536 GCA_034440315.1 bacterium | reverse complement strand
CTATTTATTATCCCTCCGGGGGATAGTAACTTTCTAAAGCCTTTGCTTTTCGGCAAAGTCTTTTGAAAGTTACTATAAAAAGCACCGATATCTGCCGACCGGAGGGAGGCAAGATAGAAATAGCAAGTGACTCAAAGAACTTAGCCTTTAGTCGAGAAAAAATCTCGTATTAAAATCTAATAATATTGACTACTTTTTGTCACTTGATATTGGGGCATTTCATTTTATTCCCTAAACATGAACGACCTTTCTAACGACAATAATCATGTAGGACAAAACCCAGTTGCTGAATTAGGGGCTGGGGCTTAAACTACCACTATAGAAACAAAATTAGACTCTTTGGGTTTCTTGGGATGCTAAAAAACATACCCGGGACGAAAGGGAGATTTTTATTTTGCGAGTAGATAACATGCATCCATCAAGTAAAAGAGGTAACAATCCTGAGCTCTGGGGAAAACTCCTGGATCTACTGGATGACAAGTTGCAACTCGGATTGCTGGATCATTTAAAGAGAGTTACCTCCTATCACTTCGAGGATTCTATCTTTACTGTACAGCCTGAAAGCAAATCTGATTACGAATATCTTTCTAAATCCTCCGTATCACAGCAATTAACTATCTTTGTAAAAGATCTTTGTGACTGCTCAAAAATGATTGTTAACAAACCTACGAATTCTTAAATTGATCCATCATGAGTACCAAATGCCCCAATTGTAGTCAGAATTCCAGTAAAGAAAATAAATGCTACCCTTTCTGTTCGGATCGCTGTCAATTATTGGATTTGGGATCTTGGGCCAGTGAGAAATATAAAACCCCCGCTCAAGAAATGCCAGAAGGGTTTGAAAATGAGGATCTAGAAATACCTAAAACAGACTCCAAAAATTAAATAGGGTGGTAGTGCTGATATAGAACTACCACCCCGTAGAACAATGTAGCGTAACAAGAGAACTTTAAAAATTTCTTCTAACTTTCTTCCATTCAAAACTTTGAGAATTTGCAGCATTTATTAAACCACAACGAAGATATTCCGAATTGACACCAACCGACTCGCACACGTTTTCAAAAGAGAAAATGTAATCCGATCGTTTATCTAATATCCATTGAAATGCTTCTTTAAATTGACTCTTTTCATGCTCGGTCTGGGCACAGGCGTAACTTATAAAAGATTGAATGCCGTCAAAAAGGAGTGCTGTCATAAGGGATCTTTCTCCACCTTGTGCATAACCAGCAATTCCACTCAGATCTAGCCCTGCGCATATTGCAACTGAAGTTTCATACCCTTTTCCTTCTGTATTTCCTTGCATATTGGCCTCCCACACTTGTTATAGTAACTTTCAAAAGTCTTTACCGAAAAGCAAAGGCTTTAGAAAGGTACTATCCCCCGGAGGGATAATAAATAGTGTTTTTCATTTTCAAAAATCATAGCTAACCCGAAGGGTTAACAGGAAACAAGATTTAACTTAGTCTCCATTGCCATATCTTGTGATTCGGCAAAGACTTTTGAAAAACACTATAGCTATGCAGTTAGGATGCAAAGACAAAAGAAAACGGTGTCAAAAATCTGACTTGGAGGTAACTAATCCCTAAGTATTTGAAAAACTCAGGTTTATACCTTAAAGGATCTGCGAATCATATAAAAGTTGATAGCTTCCATAAGAAATAGCAACGTGGACGCAACAATAGGCCATGTTGGATTTATGCCTAAAAATACTAAAGAAGCCATTAGCCCAATAACTAGTATTATATTGGATACCTTTTCCAATAGGGCAGCATTTCTAAGGGCACGTACCAAATTTGCAATTATCAAAATAGGCTTTGTCGACTTATTAAAGAATACGATCTCGCCATCCCCCATTACCTGACGGAGCTCATCAAAGTGAGAAATTAAAGAAGGGTTTTCGTGCAGCACTGTCTGAGACAATGGAAGGGAAGATGCCAAAACGACTTCTCCAGTTAAACGGATTTTATTCTGGATCTCTTTATCATCTAATCCAGCAGAAATTTCAGCAAGTTCAAACCCATGCTTCTTACCAAGAATATCAGCAGAAGGTTGAGACTCTTTACTTAAAAGCAAAGTTCTAAATCCTATATGACGCAAAGGCTTTAATACTTTATCTGAAAACTTTGCTATTTCTGGTTCAACCGAGAACCTTGCAATAACCTCTTCTCCAACAGCAACGTAAATTATTCTACTACTTGAAGCATGCGATAAAGCTTCAGCAGATTGTAGATATATCCCCCTATCGATGAGAAATTCCTCTGAACCAATAGTAAAATCAGCTCCGGCAAGTGAAGCAATAATGCCTTGATTTGGATATTCTCTAAAATCAGTTATCTCGATTATCTGATTTTTAGCTTTTTCCTTAGTTAAGAGATATTCCCCTATTTGATGAAACAAAGGATTTTCAGCTTTCGCACATAATGCAAATAGAACAGCAGACAATTCAGCTTTCTCAACTCTAGCATCCATAACTGAAAAATAACTAATATGTTCCTCATCAAAGACTCTTTCCGGATCACCGAAAAAGAGAAATGCTTTTAAATTTAAAAGCTTCGAAAGTACTCGAGAATTTTTAATTAAAAATCCAGATCGAAATGAAGTAGCTGCAATCATAGCTGGGATCTGATCTTTCAATCTTGAAAGCCCATAAACTACTGATAGCGAAAGGATTCCGGCAACTGTGATAATTACCTTGTTCCAATCCCCACTGCTGAAATACCAATACTGACCGACAATCACAGATGTAAAAAGTAAGGCAAGATTAATTAAGGAATTAAGCTTATCATCTCCTTTTTTTTCAACTATATGTTCGGCAAAACTACGGTTAATTTCGGGATCTAAGGTAGTTGCTAAAGATTCATGAATCGGTAAGCCAACTTTTATCTCCAGTTCTCCAAAAACCAACTTCGATCCAGCAAAGGCTTCATCACCTTTTTCCTTTAATCTATTGGACATTGATGGAGATGCTCGTCTCTCCATAACAAAAGCTTTGCCGGCAACAATGACTCCATCACACGGTATAAACTCAGAAGCTAATACCTTAACAAGGTCACCAGATTTTAAAGAAGTTGAAGGTACACTTAGATTAATTTCAGCAGGGAAAAGTGTGCCTTGATGAGATTCTGAAAAATTAGATTCCGGCTTAACTAGCCGTGCTTTTTTAATTTCATCTGTAATACTGAAAGAACTAAGACGACAAAGCCAGGATCTGAATCCTTCCCTACCGGCTAAATAAAGTGACATTACAAAGCCAAAAAGCATAAATGAAGTTAATAGAGGCTTTGAGGGTAATAATTCAATATTTTGTATTGCTGCAAAAATCTCATAAAATCCAACTGCCAGAATCGCAATAGAGAGATTTAGTTGATATGGGATCTCTTTTAGCTTAAGAGCAGCTTGTGATTCCCGGATTAAAAGTGTCGCTAAAGATAGTGTAATTATAACATCTAAGAAAATCGTAATAACGGCAAATGAGATCGTGGCTGAATCAGAATGTTCTGCAAAAAAACCTTTGTTTTTAAGAACACTAAAAAGAATTAAATTCACTAAACCAAAAGCTGAAAGCCATAAAGAAAAATTGGCTGGCTTTGAAATTATGCTTTGGATAATAGAAATGCGAGGTGTCTCGACTTGCTTACGATCCTGCTTGTGTCCTTCGGTTGCTGGCTGAGGAGCACTAAGAATTGATGATTTATATTTTTGAACTTCCGTTGACATCGCCATACAATACTCCACTAGCGGTACGAGCCGCTCGCAATTTAAAACAATCTTAACGGAAAACTTTTGGAGAAAAGAAAAAAGCTACTTGACTTCTTTCTTATATTTCTTCTTTAGCCTGCTAAGCTTTTTCTCTTCGAACAACACATGCTTGCGAGCAATTGGGTCGTACTTCTTAACAGATAGCTTACCTTTGCCTCTCTTTTTTTGACAGGTATAAAAAAATCCTGTTGCCTCTGATGAGACCAATTGAACTGACTCTGTTGCAGACTTAGCCATTACCGCTCCGAACTAAAAATCTAATATATGGTATATGAAACCCAAAACTTAGGCTTCTCGACTCAAATGTGCCTGATTTCAAGCATTTGAGGAAACGTAAATATGCCTAATTTCAGGGAATAATACAAGTGAGCCAGAAATATAGTGGATATTAAAGGGTTATAGTCTTTTTAAAAGTCTTTGCTGTTTGGCAAAGACTTTTGAAAGTTACTATATATCCTAAATTAAGGACAACGCGGAGTGCACCGGCAACTTGGAATGCACTGGGAAAATTCATCTACTCTTGCTCGGGGCTCTCCGTTGTAAAAATCTGGCATTTTCACGAATTAGAATAATTTTACCTTATCCCTATTCTCAGTCTGAGAGAGATGGGCGGAAGTTGCTAGTTGTAATTTGACCACAAAGGTCGTGCCCTTGCCCAATTCCGAATCACATTCAATAGAACCACCCCATGACTCAACAGACTCAAGAGCACTCGCCAGACCTAAGCCACTTCCCCCAAAAGTCTTTTTACGCGTGCGATCTTTCTTAGTTGTAAAGAATGGATTGAAGATCATTTTCTGAACTTCTGGTTTCATACCAACCCCTGTGTCTGTAACACGAATACAAACATCTGGATCTGGTTTATCGGGATTTGATTCAATAATGACATCGATTTTACCAATGGAAGACATCGCATCAATCGAGTTTAAAACTAGGTTCAACAAAACATGATGCAGTCCGCTATCGTCACATAGTGCCAAAACTGGTGTTTCAGGTGTCATTGCGTTTAGTTCATGGTTTTTCGATTCATCGAGTTCGGTAACCATCCGTACAACGTCTTTGACAATTGGACATATATCTACTGGCCGACGAGAGTTTCTAACTTGTCTAACCTTTGACATATGCAGAAGTTCGGAGCAAAGACTGCTCCCCTTTTTAACTGCTTCACGCATTGATTTAAGAAGCTGTGCTTCGATTTCAAGAGAAACTTTTTTCTTTTCAAGTAGCGAAACGGCAGAGAGAATTCCAGTTAAAATATTATTCATGTTGTGGGCTATACTGCCTGCAAACTTGACAAGCATGGTCATCTTACCAACTTCATGAATATTAAACTGAACGTCAGTTTTCACTTCCTGTGTACTTACAAAAACACAAATATGGTTTTGGACTGTTTGATCATCTTCAACTGTACAAAGTCTTACTTTAACAACTTTATGATCGCCATCTGACCAACTAAGCTCAGATTCAAATCCTCGTTTAAGATTTGACTCCCCTTTTCTTACTAGTTCTACAAATTCATGTGCTAAATCTCGACCTTCGTCATTTAGATAGAAAAAAGCACTACTCTCTTTTAAAAATTTCTCACGACTTACACCAGAAATGGAGCAAAGAGAGGGATTAACTTCTAAAGTGTTGCCGTTGAAATCTAGAAGCTGAAAGCCTTCACTTATTGAATGAAGTATGGTTTTCCTGACATCTTTGCTTTGAGTTACTGCATTCTGAAGTCTGCTAACGGCTTTTCTAACTGAAATGATCTCATCAACAATTGTGTCAAATTCTCCGTCTTCCACCTTTAATCGATCGGAAGCCATCCTTAATAAAGCTCTTCGAATTGGTCGTCGAATTAGAAAAAATAAAAACCCATAAACTATAATAGAAACACAAAGAGATAAAATAAAGCTTTTTGTAAAAACTCTACTGCTAAGAGATTTATTTTCTAAGAGTGGGTGTCCCGGATTTATCTGATTTGAAATCCATACCACCCCTATCATCTTTCCTGTTAAATCTTTTATTTCAATTGGCTGTGCGATGACATCTCTAAATCGCAACATCCTCTTAAGTTTTAGTGCTTTCTCAGAATCAGCAAAAAGAGGTGGTGTGAATTTTTGATCTGCATTTGAGGCATAGTCAACAGAAGACTTTGTTAAGATGCTTAAATCTGCTGAGATTAATTCATTGTACCAAGTTAAGCTTTTATTATCGATTTTTCTGGCTAAAAGTAAGATTCCTTTAACTTGGCTCTGGTCATGGATTGGAGATATTGGAGCAATTGCAACAGAATATATTGATCCTTTTGAGAACCAAAAAGTTGATTTCGACTCACCGTTTAAAGAACTTTTTATTATTATTGATTCTGATAATTGTTCATTTTTTTCTAGTCCCTCAAGAAGATTGTTGCCAATTAAAATTTGTTTTCCATCATAAAGCAGCAATGAATCTACTCTATCGAAACGCCCTTTTCTTTCGAGATGTAGCATTAAATTATTTCTTACAGTATCGGTGTGCGGTTTCTCTTTTACATATCCAAATAAATCATCAGATAATGCTAATGATTTAGTTAGAGCATCTAGCTCTGTTAGTTCATTTTTTAAAAGTAACCTTACCTTTTGAGCAATCTGATTTATTTCAACTTGTGAATTTCGTATCGCTTGCTGCTCTGAATAATGACCTAAATATCCAAGCCAAATTCCTGAAATGAATAATGATATAATAAAACTTAGAGCGGCTCCCAAATAGCAGATAGAAATTTTTGTGGGTACCTTTACAATCATTGAGAT
>JAWXBT010000418.1:0-4694 GCA_034440315.1 bacterium | reverse complement strand
TCATATAGGCGAAATATACATACGAATGGAAAATAGCTGATAGGATTACCCCAAGTACATATCGTGGTTCCTTTACGCTTAAAGTTTTATATCCCAACAAGGCTCCCGGTAGCCCAACAATGTTCAAGATGGTGGGTCCAATTAATCTGGATATTGCGGCATACAGTAAAACAAAAATCAGAACAGTTAAAAATGTTGCCATTGTAAATTTACTTCTTGACTCGTGAATTTAGTCAAACTCTGAGGGATTGTGTGTGGTAAAGATTGGCTCTTTTGCTTGCTTTGGTTTAGCGTGGGTTTGTGCGGCAAGCAAATGTGCCAATGCGCGTTGGGCCTACTTTTCCGCGCGGCATTGTGCATAACGTTGGTGCATATGCTGTTGCGGAATGTAGGGAGCCAAAGTTAAATGACCGTAGGGAATGACTTTGGCGACCTCTGGTCCGCAATTTGCCACGTGACCGAACGTTATTTGAAAATAAATCAAAGTTATTTCACTTCACCCCGCAATGGCATATGCACGTTGTTGGCGATAGTTTTTCTTAGTGCAAATCTAAGTTTCCAAATTATCTCTAGTCTTTAGAATATTTGACTGGGTATCCTCCAAATGCTTTTATAATCTTTAGGAAATCCTCGTGGATGACATATTGAATGTTTCCTTTACTTGTAGCATATTCCCAATCGTAATAGTCCGTTGATCTCGTTCCAGCCAGCACACTTGACTTAATTCTCCATTTAAGTTTTACTTTGATTGTCCCAGTTCCGATTACAACTGAGTTCGTAACGAAGTCAACATTAAATTTACTAGGGTCCTTTGGCCCCGTAGTAATGGTATAGAAATTATTGTCACTTTTTTCAATCGTATAGCCTTTCTGAGCAAGATGTTTGCCCCATAGAACGAATGCACTGTCTGATTTGAGCCCTGTCTCGATAAAAATTGTATTTGCTTTTTTATATGGCACATCACTTACCTGACCCCAAACCATAGTCGTGAAGCTTAAGGAGATGGCAATAGTTAAAGCTTCTTTCATACGACTTTAGTTGCTAACTAGGTTGTTCAGAAAAATTAGGGCCATGGTTGGTTGTATGCGTTCGTGGAGGGCGGAAGGCTGGCAAGACCAACTGCTTGGTCCGTTCCATGACCGTATTAGTAAACGAAGTTAATTATTTAATTAAACAGCGACCACTTTCGCCGCTTGATCATTTATTCAAATTATCAACGGCAGCTTGTGCATACAGATCGGCAACCACGTCCTCGTCCATCGCATCGAGCTCCTCCCCAGTGTAGTCATCGAGAGTCTTTTTTGCTGCTTTCTTGGATGCTTCGCGTTTACTGCTTGAGGCTTTTTTGTTGATCTTTTTTGCCTTTTTCATATTGATTTCAAGGTGACTTATGAAGTTAAGAAAAAATTGAATTGGGTTTATAGTGAGGGGCAAATTTTTGTGCTTTGCAATCGGCTCAACCGCTCCTTATGCCAATTCAGATCATCCCTTCATCCGCAAATGAGAAATATCCCTCGCTCGTGACGATTAAGTGGTCAAGCACCGGGATGTCAAGCAGTTTCCCTGCTTCTTTGAGCTTCTTGGTCAGGTCTATATCTGCAGTGCTGGGTTTCAGATTGCCGGAAGGATGATTATGGGCAATGATAATGGCACTAGCGTTCCTCAGTATCGAGGAGGCGAATACCAGCTTTGGTTCAGCAATAGTTCCCGAAGTCCCTCCAGTGGAGAGATCAAAGACACCAAGTACCCTATGGGCTCGGTTGAGAAGGATAACTTTGAATTGCTCAATAAACTCCAATGTGGCGGAATCCCAGTTACTGAGAAGAATAGTTAGAGCCTCTTTGGAACTTAATATTTTGGGGAGGAGAGAGGGTTTTGTTTTTGGGTAGTAGCTAAGCTTGATCAGCGGAATTTGAACCGCACAGGTTGGAAATTGTGATAATGCTACTGCTGTACTCGTTGGATTGGGGTTAAGGTAGTTAGGAACTTCATGGTAGGGCTACATTAGAGTTTACGGATTGGGTGGGGCTTTGGTTGCTGGCCTTTTGTTGATTTGGGCACAGCCAAATCCGATACCGCCTTGGGAGTATCGAAAAATGAAGAGGTAAGATTTGGGGAATATGAGAAGATAGCTAAGGGAACGGATTTCAGTGAGTAGTAAAGGGATTGGATACTTCAATAAGGAATCTAAAGAAATGATGTCAGAATTGGTTACTTTCATCAAATCATGGCGGAGTAATTGCTAATTTTGATGAGTTTTATCCTATTCTCTTTTGGAATAAGAATTTGGATCAGTGTGATGCAAAACAAATAATGTTAAAAAACTGCCAATGAAAATCTCAGAATTAAAAGCCATGAGCGCAAAAGAAGCACTCAAGAAAATACTTAGAATGTCTCTTCATGAGACAATTAAGGCTAAGAAAAAGGCAGATTCAGAACTGGAAAAGAAGGCATCGAAATCGTAATTACTTTTTTCTCCTCCTCTTTAATCAACTTTACAACTATCCAGCAAGCAAGAGGCTTGTTCAAACAAGGATTATTAATATGGGATTGCGTCTAAATTTTGTTTGTCCCATCTGTGGCTATTCTGTATGTGTAGAAGGCGGAGTAGGTCACGGCTTTTACTCAACTTTCAAAACTTTCAAGTGCAATGATTGCAAAATCGTCGTTGATATTTGGATTGAAAGTAAGGCTAAGGAAGATGCTTTCAAAATCTCAAGTCCATCTTGCCCTGAATGCAAGTCTGACAATTTGTCTTCTTGGACGGAAGGTGATGCAAGGTGTCCTAAATGCGAGACTAAGATGATAATAGATCGGTCATCCTTTACATTCTGGGATTAATAATAAATAGATTTGACGTGCTCTTTTGCAAGAGTGTATTTTTTAGCCAGTGACCCTTCCATCTGGATTAATTTGATAATGCGTAAATTGCACTTCGGGCTTCCAATGAATATATTGCAATTTCAGATTTCTCTTTCAGTTCTGAAAAATTATCCATCAAGTCGTTAAACTCTGGGTAATCAATTTTCCAAACTCCGTTAAGTTTCAATGCTCTAAAATTATCATTCTTGCCTCTTATGCAAACTCTATCTTTTGAGATGAGAACTGTGTCAGTGCTAATCACGGCAGAAACTGGAGATACTGAGCTTTTATTTATCAATTTATGATAAATCCTACAACAAAATTCAAAAGTGTTTATTAGAAATTGCATGTTGTGTTAGGTTTATTGTGGTTGGTAAATTTGAATAGAGTATTTTCAAAAATAGATATTAAACCATAATGCATTTTTTTCAAGTGTCACCTTTCTTAAAGGTTATTAAAATTCTTCTTCTCCGTTTATATTTAGTTCAACTAACCTAACAATTACCTACCTCATTTTGCCTAAGTTAGGCGCGCTTGTTTTAGAGACTGTTCTTCATGTACGCTTTCCTATGACATCTTCCGCAAAGTGTTACAAGATCATCTATGTTCTTTATACCCACAACTTACCACTCTCTATTTTCTCTTTCATTTATCTCAATTTTGGCAGATAGTGAGAAGTATTGTTTAAAAATATCAAGACTGTCTTTAATGATTGGGTAATCCTTATGGTCTTTTAATTCAGCATCTATGATGTCAAAAACTTTGTAGTTAGCAATTACAAAGCATTTCTTTATGGCTCTGGTAATGGCTACATTCAATCTGTTTGGACTGTAGAAAAAATCAAGACGCGCCATAGATTCCAGAGGATGAGAGTTGGCCAAACTGTAGATTATGTAATTTCTCTCTTGCCCTTGCATACCGTCTACAGTGTCAACTAACAACATATCAAAAGGCTTGGATATACCTTTTGGCAGTACTTTTTTAACTTCCTTCTTGATTTCCCTCACCTGTGCTCTGTAAGGCGACATAATACCAATGTCCTTGATATTTACACCGTTTTGCAACAGGTCTGATACCAATTCTGCAACAAGCTTCGCTTCGTGTGGTGAACGACCTTGAGCATCAAAAACATTGTGTAGTATCAGTTTATGAGCATCACTATTTAAGATTTGAGAGTGATAACTGCATTGATACTGGGTGTCATCTTCTTTCGTTTTTTCTAAATCAGAAAATAGCAGGTTCTGATAAAACAAAGTATTCGGAATTTTTATGAGAGAATTGTTTAGTCTGTATGATGTATTTAATAGATTAATATCGCTTTGATAAATTCGTGCTAATCTGCTAAAAATAGATTCAGTAAACATTTCATTGCTCGAACCCTTCGGAATAATAGGGTCAAGCTGTTTGTGGTCACCAACAAAAATGTATTTCCCTGTCCTGCTCATAGCTGCAATTGATAATGGAATACTTAGTTGAGATGCTTCATCAATAATGCAGACATTAAAATCCCAACCATCAAGTCTTTTACTTCCAGGATAACAAAGCGAATAAGCAGTTGAACCAATAGCAATACCTTGTTTGCTGTAGTCTGGATTATTCAAATAGCTGGAGTAAGTTAGTCGTGATTCCTTTGCTACATATTGGTTCGATTGTACTTCTTTGTTACTGGCTTTCTCGCCAATCTTTATCACCTTGGTATTGTCTTTGATTTTAGCAGCAACAGCATTTAAGGAGTTATTGATGGCAGTATGCGTTGGAGCAGTAACGAAAACTTTTAAACCACAATCTACAAGGTGCTTTGCAATGTTTCCGATGGTTTCGGTTTTGCCAGT
>JAWXBT010000417.1:0-6712 GCA_034440315.1 bacterium | reverse complement strand
TATTAAAGACTCTGACGTTTGCATTGTAACTTCTGGAATTCCTAGAAAACCAGGGATGAGTCGTGATGACTTAGTCAAAACAAATGCCGAGGTAATGAAATCAGTTGGTGCTGGAATAAAGCAACATGCTCCGAATGCTTTTGTTATTGTAATTACCAACCCGCTTGACGCAATGGCATACCTAATGCAAAAAGTCACAGGATTTTCCAACTCTAAAGTTGTCGGAATGGCCGGCGTACTTGATACTGCCAGATATCAAGCTCATTTAGCTGAAGAAATAAATGTTTCTAACACTTCTGTTTCAGCATTCGTATTAGGCGGACATGGAGACACAATGGTGCCAGTTAGATCCTATACAACATGCAATGGAGTTCCTATTACTAATTTCATAAACAACGATAAACTAACTGCAATTGAAAATAGAGTCAGGAATTCTGGGGGTGAAGTAGTCGCTCTCTTAAAGACCGGCTCAGCTTTTTATTCACCAGCTGCTTCAGCAATTTTAATGGCTGAATCCTATCTTTATGACCAAAAGAAAATGTGCGCTGCTGCTGCTTATTGCGATGGCCAATATGGGGTTAAAGGATTGTATCTTGGCGTTCCTGTAATTATTGGAGCTAAGGGTGTTGAGAAAATAATTGAAATTGAATTAACTCCCGAAGAGAAAAAACTATTAGCTACAAGTATTGAAGCAGTGAAATCTATTGTTACAGTCCTTGAATAGCAAATTTTTTTAAATAGAAATAATTTTTAGGAGTTGCTTAAATGAATCTTCATGAATACCAAGCAAAAGCTGTAATGGCTAGATTTGGATTGCCGATACTAAAGGGGAAATTATGCTATACACCAAAGGAAGTCCAAGCTGCTGCTGACAACATTGGTACTTCTGTATGTGTAATTAAAGCCCAAGTTCACGCTGGTGGTCGTGGAAAAGGAGGTGGTGTAAAGCTTGCCAAATCTTCGGAGGAAGCTAAGTCCCATGCTGAAAAAATATTAGGTATGCATCTAATTACCCCTCAAACTGATAAAAAAGGAAAACTAGTAAGAAAAGTTTACGTAGAAGCTGGCTGCGATATAGCCAAGGAGTTTTACTTAAGCTTTCTTGTTGATCGAGCAAATGCTTGTATCTCATTGGTCGCTTCTCCTGAAGGTGGAATGGATATTGAAGAAGTGGCGGCGCATCATCCAGAAAAAATCCTTACACTTCGAATTAACCCAAAAGTTGGTATCCAACTCTTCGAATGCACTAGAGTTGGTTTCTTTCTTGGCTTGGATCTTGAATCAATAAAAAAATTAAGCAAAGTGCTTGTTTCTTGTTACTCAATGTTTATGTCTAAGGATCTTTCTCTACTTGAGATAAATCCTTTGGTTCTTACAAAGCAAGGTGATTTTGTAATACTTGATGCAAAATGCACTATTGATAATAACGCACTGTTTAGACATCCAGATCTTAGAGAATTAAACGACTATGATGAAGAGGATGAGAGAGAGCTAAAAGCCAGTAGGCTCGGCTTAAGCTATATCGCACTTGATGGAAATATCGGCTGTATGGTTAATGGTGCTGGCTTAGCAATGGCTACCATGGACATCATTAAATCTTATGGTGAAACTCCTGCAAATTTTTTGGATGTTGGCGGCGGGGCTACGCGAGAAAGAGTAACTGAGGCTTTTAAAATAATTTTATCAGATCCAAAAGTCCAGGCCATACTGGTTAACATTTTCGGCGGTATTATGCGCTGTGATGTGATTGCTACAGGTGTTGTTGAAGCGGCAAAAGAATTAGCAGTCAAAGTACCATTAGTTGTTAGACTGCAAGGCACCAATGTAGATCTTGGTAAGAAAATATTATCAGAGTCAGGTCTGAAAATAATTTCTGTTTCTACTATGGATGAAGCAGCAAAGAAAATATCAGAGGCTGTTCGTAAGCATTAATTTAGGAAGTGAAATGAGCATAATTGTTAACAAAAATACCAAAGTAATAACTCAAGGAATGACCGGTAAAACTGGATCTTTTCATACAAGAGCTTGTAAGGAATACGGGACCAAGATGGTTGCTGGTGTAGGTCCGGGAAAAGGTGGGGAAATTTTTGAAGGAATCCCTCTTTTTAATACTGTTCTTGATGCCAAAGAAGCTACAGATGCAAATACTAGTGTAATTTATGTTCCACCCCCATTTGCTGCTGATGCCATTATGGAGGCAGTCTCGGCGGATCTAGATCTTGTTGTTTGTATTACTGAAGGCATCCCAGTTTTAGACATGCTTAAAGTTAAAGCCTTTATGGAAGGCAGGAAAACTCGCCTTATAGGACCAAACTGTCCCGGCGTAATAACTCCAGGTGAATGTAAAATTGGTATTATGCCAGGACACATTCATAAGCCAGGTCGAATCGGTGTCGTTTCTAGAAGCGGAACTCTTACTTATGAAGCAGTCTTTCAATTAACTGAACTTGGAATTGGTCAGTCTAGCTGCATAGGAATTGGCGGAGATCCTTTAAATGGTACCAACTTTATTGATTGCCTTAAACTTTTCAATGAAGATAATGATACCGATGCAGTTATCATGATCGGTGAAATTGGTGGTTCGGCTGAAGAAGAAGCAGCATATTGGGTAAAAGCCAATATGAAAAAGCCAGTAGTTGGTTTTATAGCTGGATCTTCAGCTCCAAAAGGTCGAACAATGGGCCATGCTGGTGCGATAGTTTCTGGATCTGCTGGAACTGCGGAAGGCAAATTTGAAGCTATGGAAAAATCAGGTATTTATACTGTCCATTCTCCAGCTGACCTCGGTAAGAAAATAAAAGAGATCATTGAAAAATGAAGTCCTACATATCCACTTCCGTCGGTAAAAAGTTTGGAGTCGCAGTAACCGGACTTATTCTTTACGGCTTTGTAGTACTTCATATGCTTGGTAATCTAAAAGCATTTATGGGGATGGACTCCGATACAGGTCAGCACAAACTTGACCATTATGCGGAATTTCTAAGAGAGATGGGCGAAACAATGCTAGGACATAGTACGGTCCTTTGGATAACCAGAGTCGTACTTTTAATTGCACTTTTAATTCATCTGTTTCTTGTTTTTTCACTTACTCTTAAAAATAAAGCTGCCCGACCAATTGGGTATAATAGAGATCATTATGGATCGTCCACAGTAGCGTCACGAACCATGATCTATAGTGGACCATTGTTATTGGTCTTTATTGTCTATCACATTTTCCATATGACAATTGGGTCTGTGCATTACCATGGATTTGTCGATGGTCAAGTTTACAATAATGTAGTCTCTGCATTTCAGGTCAGTGCTCTTACTGCTGTTTATGTATTGTCTGTTGGACTCCTAGGTCTTCATCTCTATCATGGTGTTTGGAGTCTCTTTCAAACATTAGGATTCAATAATGTAAAGTATAATTGTCAACTTAGGCTTTTGGCACAACTTTCTGGATTTTTTATTTTTCTTGGATTCGCTTCCGTACCAGTCGCTGTTTATTTAGGAATTATTCACTAGTTTTGATTAAGGCAAATTACATATGAATTTAAATTCAAATATCCCATCTGGACCAATTGAAAAAAAATGGGATCAGCACCGTTTCGATCTTAAACTTGTAAATCCTGCCAATAAAAGAAAATATACAGTCATAGTAGTTGGAACAGGCCTTGCCGGTGCTTCAGCATCAGCTTCATTAGCCGAACTTGGTTACAATGTAAAAACATTTTGTTTTCAAGATAGTCCTCGCCGAGCACATAGTATTGCAGCTCAAGGTGGCATTAATGCTGCAAAAAATTATAAAAATGATGGTGATAGTATCTATCGACTTTTTTACGATACTGTAAAAGGCGGTGATTTTAGAGCCAGAGAAGCCAATGTTTTTAGACTTGCACAAGTAAGTGTAAACATAATTGATCAATGCGTAGCCCAAGGCGTTCCGTTTGCCAGAGAATATGGCGGTCTTTTAGATAATAGATCTTTTGGTGGTGCTCAAGTTAGTCGAACTTTCTATGCCAGAGGTCAGACTGGACAACAATTACTAATTGGGGCTTATCAGGCTCTTGAGCGTCAAATTGCAGCTGGTGGAGTCAAGATGTATCCGCGCACTGAAATGCTTGATCTAGTTTTAGTAGAGGGGAAGGCCAAGGGAATAGTAGTTAGGGATTTAGTAACTGGAAAAATTGAATCTCATGTTGCGGATGCTGTTGTTTTAGCAACTGGTGGATACGGTAATGTTTTCTATCTCTCAACAAATGCAAAAGGCTGTAACGTAACTGCCACCTGGAGAGCTCATAAAAAAGGAGCTGGCTTTGCAAACCCATGCTTTACTCAAATTCATCCAACCTGTATTCCAGTTTCTGGTGAATATCAATCAAAACTAACTTTAATGAGTGAGTCTTTAAGAAATGACGGTAGAATATGGGTGCCTAAGAAGAAAGGGGACACGAGATCTCCCGATCAGATTCCAGAAGAAGATAGAGATTATTATCTAGAAAGAAGATATCCAAGTTTTGGAAACCTAGTTCCTAGAGACGTTGCTTCAAGAGCAGCCAAGGAAAGATGCGATTCTGGTTTTGGTGTTGGCCCTGGTGGACTTGGGGTTTATTTAGATTTTGCTGCCTCTATTAAACGGCTTGGGAAAGAAGCAATTGAAGAACGGTATGGAAATCTCTTTGAAATGTATGAACGCATTACAGATGAAAATCCATATAAAATTCCAATGAGGATATATCCAGCAGTTCACTATACTATGGGAGGACTTTGGGTTGATTATAATTTAATGAGTACGATCCCTGGTCTTTATGTAATTGGCGAAGCTAATTTTTCAGATCACGGTGCAAATCGACTTGGAGCCAGTGCTTTAATGCAAGGCTTAGCCGATGGTTATTTCATCTTGCCTTATACGATCGGAGATTATCTTTCTAAACAAACTCCTGGAGGACTCGATACTTCTCATACAGCATTTAAAAATGCAGAATCTGAGGTAACAACTAAAACAAACAAGCTTTTATCTTTAAATGGCAAAAGAACTGTTGATTCCTTCCATAAAGAACTTGGAAAAATTATGTGGGATGAATGTGGCATGGGTAGAAATAAAGCAGGTCTCGAAAAAGCTCTTAAGAATATTCCCACGTTAAGAGAAGAGTTTTGGAAAAATGTTAAAATTTCTGGAAGTGGAGAAGAGCTAAATCAAGATCTTGAACGAGCTGGACGAGTTGCTGACTTCTTGGAATTTGGAGAATTAATGTGTCTAGATGCCTATACTCGAGAGGAATCCTGTGGTGGACATTTCAGAGAGGAATATCAAACACCCGAGGGTGAGGCTCTAAGAAATGACGATAAATTCTGCTACTCAGCTGTATGGGAATACAAAGGCGAGAAAACTGCTCCAGTACTACACAAGGAATCGTTATCATTTGAGCATGTTCATCTTACTCAAAGAAGCTATAAATAATTTCGGAGAATTTTCATGAAGATCACTCTAAAAGTTTGGAGACAAAAAAATAATCAAGACACTGGGCGATTTGTTCAGTACGTCAGAGATAATGTTAGTCCAGATATGTCTTTTCTTGAAATGCTTGATGTTCTTAATGAAGATTTGATTGCTAAAGGTGAAGTATCAGTTGCGTTTGATCATGATTGTCGTGAAGGAATTTGTGGATCCTGTAGCATGGTCATTAATGGTCGAGCTCATGGTCCAAGAAATCTTACTACCGCTTGTCAACTTCATATGCGTGAATTCAGTGATGGAGATACTATTTGTGTTGAACCATGGAGAGCCAAAGCCTTTCCAGTTTTAAAAGATCTCGTTGTAGATAGATCTGCATTTGATCGTATTATTCAGGCCGGAGGTTTTATCTCCGTTAACACTGGTAGTGCTTCAGATGCTAATTTAACTTTAATTTCAAAAGAAGCATCCGATGCCTCCTTCGATGCAGCTGCCTGCATAGGTTGTGGAGCTTGTGTTGCGGCTTGTCCTAATGCTTCAGCTATGCTTTTTACCGCTGCTAAAGTTTCCCATTTGGGACTTTTGCCACAGGGTCAACCTGAGAGATACACAAGAGTTATGAATATGGTTGAGCAGATGGATAATGAGGGTTTTGGTGCTTGTACCAATCATGGTGAGTGCCAAGAAGCTTGTCCTAAAGGAATTAGTATTGGATTTATTGCTAGAATGAATAAAGACTATGCTAAGGCCACTCTTTGCCCAACAGAAATAAGTAGTGATAAACTAAAGGCCCAGTAACTTTTATAACCCTGGATAAGTAATATGTTAACTCCACAAATGGAAGAACGTCTCAATAAACAGATAAATGCTGAGATTCAATCTGCTTACAAGTACCTTGCAATGAGTGCTTATTGTAAATGTAAAAGTCTTAATGGCTTTGGACATTGGTTATTTGTTCAAGCTCAAGAGGAATTACTACATGGAATGAAGATCTATGACTACATAGTTCAACAAGGTGGCACAATTCATTTATTGCCAGTCAAAGCAGCAAAAGCAGATTATGCTTCCTTAGGCGAGGTTTTTAAAACTGCTCTTGAAGCCGAACTAGAGATTGGATCCTTACTAGATGATTTAGCAAATTTCGCTAGTTCAATTAAAGACAACACGACTTTTACTTTCTTACAATGGTTCTTAACTGAGCAAGTCGAAGAGATTAGCGTTGCTACAGAAGTTTTAGATAAAATAAAACTCGTCAGCGAAAGTGGAGAAGGAAAGTAT
>JAWXBT010000416.1:0-9528 GCA_034440315.1 bacterium | reverse complement strand
TGTTGCAAAACTCTCTCCTACTGCGAAAAGCGATCTTTGGCCTGCGACATCGTCAGTCTTCGAGAGAAAAGCCTCAACATATCCAGAGGATATGCTTGCTGTTTTCTTTCTCGACTTCCTTGTCTCGGCACAAATCTCACTTTTCTCGTTACGGAGATAGTTTTGCAACAGGCCCTTATCGTGTTTCATGGCATCTTTTATCGCTTGAATTAAGCGACGGCGAGTTTCGGCTGTCGTAAGATTCCATTTTCCATGATTTCAGTAACAGAAATATACCGCATCCTCCAGACAGATTGAGTGAACCAAATTACCTTCACAAAGTTTGATCATATAAGGATCGTCTCTACCAAGTCTGTTCTCAATGAACAGCTCTGGCGAAACTTCCTTTTCTCTTATTTAAACCACTGACAAGCAGTGAGTAATAACTATTTCTATAAACTTGTTCATGTTTGCTGGTGAAGGTATGGCCTTACCAGATTATTCGCCCTGCTTAGTGGTGCTGAAAAAAGCTACTTAAAAATCTCTTCTAGAAGTATCACGTCTTGATGATCCCGAAGAGAATCCACCTTTTCTTGGTGCACCTGATGAAGATCCTTCTTTTCGATACGATCCGGAAGAAGATCCTGGTCTTCTTGCAGGTCTACTAGATGAATTTGAGCCAGCATAAGAATTACCTTTGGCTGCTCCGGAGTAAGAATCTTCTCTCCTTACAGATCCAGAGGAAGATCCAGAATATGAATCATCTCTTCTCGGTGCAGAAGTATAAGAGTCTTCTCTTCTTTCTGGTGATCTTTCAGGTGCGGCAGCAAAAGACTCATTTCGATTGCCGTAAGTTCTATTACCACCTTGTCTGCCTTGACGACTAAATCCGCCATTACGGTTTGGTGGTCTTGACTCACGTCTTCCGTTTCCACGGAATCGATTACTTGTTGGCATCTTAGAATCAACTTCTTTAGAGTTGTAATCAAAGCCTTCAATCGTTTTTCTTTCGATAGTTTTACGGATAACTCTTTCAATAGTTCGTACCATTGATTCATCTTCGGGTGCTACTAATGTAAAAGCATCCCCGGTTCTAGCAGCTCTTCCAGTTCTTCCAATGCGGTGGGTATAAGCTTCAACCGTATCTGGAATATCAAAATTGATAACATGGGTAATGGAAGAAACATCGATACCTCGAGCAGCAATATCAGTTGCTACCATGATACGGTATTTCTCACTTCTAAAGCCGTCTAGAGCTTCCTTTCTACGACCTTGAGAGAGGTTCCCCTGCAAGCAAGTTGCCGCGTGATTCTCTTTGATAAGTTGATCGGAAACTCTCTTGGCGCGATGTTTTGTGCGGCAAAATACTAAAACCGAACCAGAGGAAGCATGATCTAAAATCTTTAGTAGAAGGGGCATCTTTAAATTCTGTCGTACAGGATAGATAGAGTGAGCCACTGTTTCAGCAGGAGCGGATCTATTTACCTCAACAGTCACAGGATTTTTTAAAATATCCATAGCCAATTTTTTAATTTCAAATGGCATGGTGGCAGAGAAAAGTAGACTTTGTCTTTCTTTAGGAAGCTGTTTTAAGATCTGTCTGATACCTGGCAAGAATCCCATATCAAACATCTGATCAGCTTCATCGAGAACCAAGGTGTCAATATTTTTCAAATCGATAGTTCTATTCTCAATATGATCAAGTAATCTTCCTGGACATGCCACAACAATGTTAGCTCCATCTCTTAGAGCTCTGATTTGGCCAAACATTTTCATGCCGCCATAGATTGAAGTTACTCTTACATTTGAGCCGCGAGATAATTCGTAAATAGAGTCTTTAATCTGCTCAGCTAGTTCCCTTGTTGGAGCTAAAATTAAAGCAGAAACGCCACGTTTTTTCGATTTATATAGTTTTTCTAAGATAGGCAAAACGAATGCTGCGGTTTTTCCAGTTCCAGTTTGAGCAAGTCCTAAAATATCTTTACCTGCCATAACTTCTGGAATGGCTTTAGATTGAATAGGCGTTGGCTCAGTATATCCGGCGGCACTGATCGCAACATTCAACATGGGACAGAAATTTCTCTCGAAAAAATTCTGAGAAAAATTAGAAACGGATTCGGGTACAGTTAATGACTGTGCAGACACTTGGGGACTCCTTGGTTTAAGACGTGACCAAGTTGCATCCTCAGCACGTATAATATTATTCGTTCATTTTTTGGCCCTGATTTATCGTTGTATTTGATTTGTGATTCCCTCGGGGTATAAGTACTCCCCCTGAGTCAGTCAAATCAAACATGCCTCGATTCAGGGCGAACTCTGAACGAATAAGCTGGCGAGGCGGTACGATTGCTTAATGAAGTTAGCATAAATAATAAAATTAAGCTAATCAGAGCCATTGTGAATTATAAGTGAACTATAGTGTTTTAAAAAAAAGTCTTTGCCGAATCACAAAATATGGCAATGGTGACTTAGTTAAATCTTGTTTCTTGTTAACCCTTCGGGTTAACTATGATTTTTGAAAATGAAAAACACTATTTATTATCCCTCTGGGGGGAGAGTAACTTTCCAAAGCCTTTGCTTTTCGGCAAAGACTTTAAAAAGTTACTATAATAATCTACCTTTTTTGATTTGAGTCTATACTAGTGCAAGGTGTTATTGATCCACGAAATCAATCTCCGAAAGAGCTAATTCAAAGAGCTGCCACTCTAGGTTTATCTGAAAATAGTGCTCGAAGATTGCTGGGATCAGTCATTGGTAAGGGAGAATGCTCATCTGAAACATGGTTCGATCAAGGGATCCTACCTAAATCTCATAAAGAAATATTTCCGAAGTTAAGAAAACTAAACTTAGAAAAATTGCTTAAATCAAAAACCGATGGCTTTGAAAAAGCTGTTTTTAGGACCTTTGATGGCTTGGCAATTGAAACGGTTTTAATTCCACTTCACAAAGAAGGGGCAGTTTCACTTTGTCTCTCTTCTCAAGTTGGTTGTGTAATGGGCTGTACCTTTTGCGCAACAGCAAGGCTTACAAAACGGAGAAATCTTGAAGCTTGGGAAATTGTGGATCAGTTTTTACAATGTAGAGAGATTGCCGAAAGTTCTAAGAGAAAAGTTACTGGAGTCGTTTTCATGGGAATGGGGGAACCATTTCTTAATTTTAACAACGTAATTTCAGCCGCACAACTTTTTTGTTTTCCGGTTTTTAATGCAATCACGGCAAAGTCAATCACTATAAGTACTGTTGGCCTTATTGAAGCAATTAATCGTTACATTGATTCAAAGTATCCATTTAGACTTTCGATCAGTTTAGGTGCAGCCACAGATGAAAAAAGAGCAAAGTTAGTACCAGTAGCTGCTCGCTCAAAGGTCGTTGATGTTATGGCTGCGGCCAAAAGATATACTCTAGATCGAGGCACTCGGATTAATCTTTCATATGTTTGTATCAGTGGAGAGAATGTTTCTGCTGAGGATGCAAAAGCATTAGGTGCTTTAATTGGCGATACGCAAGTTCGTTTAGATCTAATAGATGTTAGTGATTCAACTGGCAAGTTTAGTGCACCGACACTTGCTGAGATGAATGAATTTAGGGATGCCTTAAGAAAGTATGTAAAGCAACCAGTAGTGAGAAGATATTCGGGTGGAGCTGACATACAAGCAGCTTGCGGGACTTTAGCTGCACAGTAAAATATAAGAATTTTTTTAAGAGTAAGAATGAGTTGGATTATATTAACAAATGACGAAGGCGCTTCAGGGCTCCCGATTTCTGTGCATGCTTTGAAGGATGGAAAATCTACATTGGATGCAATAGAGGCTGGAATTCGTTTTGTTGAATTGGATCCAAAAGTCAGATGCGTTGGTTTCGGTGGGGCTCCCAACATGCTTGGCGAAATGGAGCTAGATGCTTCAATCATGAATGGAGATACACTAGAAACTGGGGCTGTTGGTGCCGTTAAAGGTGGAGTCGCGCATCCAATCTCACTTGCTCGCCAGGTAATGGAAAAGCTTCCTCATGTAATGTTAGTTGGCGAAGGTGCAACACGATTTGCCAAAGAGTGTGGTTTGGAATTTCAAAACATACTTTCTGAGGAAGCTAGACTCAATTATCAAAAATGGAATTCCAGTAAAATTGGGGCTCTGAATGTTGATCAATTATCTAAAATGACCCTAATTGATTTTAGTTGGCCAACTAAAGAAACTGCCAGTTGTAAGGGAACAGTAATTACTTTGATTCGTGATGAGATGGGAAGAATGGCTGGTGGAGTAAGTACCTCTGGATGGGACTACAAATATCCTGGTAGGCTTGGAGATTCTCCAATAATTGGGGCAGGTCTGTATGTTGATAGCAAATATGGAGGTTGTGCCTGTACACATACTGGGGAAATGTCCATTCGATGTGGAACCTCAAGGAGTGTTGTTCTTTATATGAAAAAGGGAGCAACGGTTGAAGAAGCTTGTTTAGAAGCAAAAGAAGACTTAGGAAAATTAAAGGTTGGATTTTTGGGAGCAGTCATTATTCATGCAATGGATAAGGAAGGAGAGCATTTCGTTACTAGTTTTGGAGAAGTTGGATCTGCATCATATTATTATTGGAGTGATGAAAAAGATCAGTTGATAAAAGAAGTAGTTCCAAAATGACATCAAAAGATAAAATCTTAGTTACTGGTGGAGCTGGATACATTGGCAGTCAAGTTGCCCTTGATCTTCAGCGTTCCGGATTTGAACCAATTATTATTGATAATTATGTGACTGGTAATAAAGCAATAATTGAAAAGTTAAATATATCTATTTTTGACGGTTGTGTTGGTGATGAGATCTTTTTAAAAAGTATTTTTGCAAAACATAACTTTCGTGCTGTTATGCATTTTGCTGCTTATACTCAAGTAGGTGAATCTGTTTTAGATCCAGCTAAATATTATCAAAATAATGTTGGAGCTAGTTTAGTCCTTTTAAAAGTAATGAAGGAGGCTGGTGTTAAAGATATTATATTCTCATCGACCGCCGCAGTTTATGGAATCCCCGAAACAACTCCAATTTCTGAAACTGCTCCTCTAAAACCAATAAATCCTTACGGCTGGTCAAAATTATTTGTTGAAAGAATTTTAGAGGATTATTGTGCGGCCTTCGGATTCCGTGCAGTTATTTTTAGATATTTTAATGCCGCAGGTGCAGATTCAAGTAGTCTTATAGGGGAGCAACACAATCCCGAAACTCATCTGATTCCGCTAACGATCTTTGCTGCTGCAAAAGGAACTCCTATTAAAGTTTTTGGTAATGACTATGCAACATCAGATGGAACTTGCATTAGGGACTATGTTCATGTTGCTGATATTTCTCAGGCCCATCTCTTAGGACTGAAAAAGCTAATTACAGGATTTAAGTGGGGTATTTTTAATATTGGAAGTGGTGGGGGATATTCGGTTCTCGATGTAATTAAATCCGTCGAAGAAGTCATTGGAAAAAAGATAATTCAGGATCTTGTGACCAGGCGTGCGGGAGATCCTGCCCGTTTGGTGGCCTCCTCAGATCGACTTTTAAATGATTTGGGTTGGCTGCCAAAGTATAGGAATCTTTCTGAGATCGTCGATTCAGCCTGGAAATGGCATAAAAAGCAGGATATTTAAAGTATTCGAAACAGTATTTTGTTTCAAGAAATTCACAGAATGATGTCATAAAACTATATAATTTAGCCGACTATAGTAGATATGACTTCATCTACGATTCCTTCAGAATATAAAGATCGCCTTTCTCCCGGTAAGGACTGGAGGCAGATAGTTACACTTGTTGATGGATTGCCTCCAATGCCGCATGTAGCATCTAAGGCACTGCTTTTAATTGATCGTCCTGAGACAGATATTAATGATCTTGAAAAAGTCATGCTCGGCGATACGGCTTTAGCAGCATTAGTTCTAAAGATAGCAAACTCAGCTTTATTTTCTCGTCAACGTCAGATAACAACTCTTTCTCAGGCAGTTACTCTAGTGGGACTAAAAACTCTTAAAGGAGTTGTTGCTGCTGCCGCACTTAAAAAATTTCAGCGTAATACGAGTGAAGTAAATAAGATGATTTGGTATAATTCTGTTGGAACTGGAATTTCAGCAGTAATTATCGCTTCAAAGTTAAAAAAATCATACCGTGATGAATTATTTTTACTAGGTCTTTTAAGTAGCCTTGGTCAATTGTCCCTTCTTGATCAGGTCCCTCAAGAATATGATAAAGTTTTTGATCTAATCGAAGAGAAAAAAATTGATTATGCCACTGCTGAGTTTGAGCTGTTTGGTTATACTCATGCTCTGGTTGGTGCATTAGTTGCTAAAAAATGGAATTTTTCCGAAGAATCTTGCCAAGTAATTCTTCATTGCAAAGATCCGATCTCTGGCATTAAGCCTCAAACTGGGGCAGATGAAAAAACTGCCATAGTTCAGCTTGCTCACTTGATTGCAGTAAAAGCTGGTATTGGAGTCTTTGGAAGTTATCCAGATGTTACAGAACGAATAAACAAAATTGCTATATATGTTGGTTTTTTACCTGAAGTTCTCGAAGAAACACTCGAAGAATTGATTAAAACTTGTAAGGAAAAATTCGAGTCCGAAAGAAGTGCTTATGAGTAAGTGGGCTTAATACTAAATACCTGCCTCAGATCGTAGGCAGAAGAGTATATTTTCTTTGCTGAAAACAAATTATTGAAGAATAATAACCTCTCAAATTAAAGAGAGGTTATTTTTTTGCAGTTTTCAGTGTATTTTCATTTTTTTGTTTTTTTTTATTTCTTTTGCATTTTCAGTGCAAGCAACCCCCACATGTTCAAGTACTCAAATAGGTGGCACTGTTTATAGAGATTATAATTCATCAGGGGATCTTGATACCTACGAATCTGGCGTTAGTGGATTAACTGTATCAGCATATGACTCTTCGAATACTTTAATTGAATCAACTCAGACTGATTCTTTAGGAGATTATACCCTCAATCTAGGATCAACTTTAGAGGCCAGAATAGATCTATCAACCTTGCCAAGTTTTCTCAATAACGGCCCTCATGGTTCGGGTTCTGCAACCTCAATAGTCTTTGTGACAAATACAACAGGATGTACAGTAAACTTTCCTGTTTTAAATCCGGCTGATTACTGTGACTCTTCTCCGCTTTTAGCTACAACTAATTTTGATTCAGGAGATCCGCTTGGAAATGGCACGGCTGGACTAGCAGATAGTATTTATTCTTTTGACTATTCTCTTAATGGAAGACCTATCCTGGGAATTGTAGACGATCCAACTTCTCTGGCAATTGCCTCACAAACTGGAGCAATGTGGGGTTTGACTCACCAAAGAAGCTCTTCTTCCTTATTTGCATCTGCTTTTCTTCGCAGATTTTCAGGTTTTGGTACATTAGGTCCAGGAGGAATTTATAAAGTTGATCTTACTACTGATCCCGCAACCGTTACTCCATTTGTTGATGTTTCTACTATAGGAATAAATGTTGGAGTCGATCCAAGAGTCACACAAGGAATTACACTTCCTGCAAACCTAGCTTCACCAGCCGAGGATTCTCTGGCAAGCGAGTTAGTTGGGAAAATGAGTCTTGGAGATTTAGATATTTCAGAAGATCAGGAGTATCTTTGGACAGTCAATCTTTTTGATAAAACAATTTATAGAATTCAGATCGGTTCAACACCTATTGTACCAGTAGTTGCTGATGTAACAGCATTCGCAATTCCTGCTTCAATTGCAAACTGTTCTAATAATGAGTTTATGCCCTGGGGTCTCGGAATTCAGGATGGAGTTATTTATGCAGGTGTTGTTTGTACTGCTGAAACAAGCCAATCAAGAAGCGATTTGAACGCTGCAATCTTAGGACTCGATCCCGAAACTAGTACATTTACCAGAGTTATTCAGTTTTCAATTAACTATCCTCGTGGTGCTATTAATTTAACTTCGGCTCTTTCAAATCAGTGGTGGCCCATCCCACAAGATCTTTTTCCACGCTGGAATCCACATTTACCAAATGGTCAGTATAGTGCTTTTGTAGGACCAGTTTCCAATGTAACTCGTTCCGGTTTTCCTCAGCCAGTAATTTCAGATTTAGAGATTGATGAAGATGGAAGTTTTATATTAGGAATATTAGATTTAGCCAGCTTACAACTGGGCTTAAATATCTCATTCCCTTCACCCCACTCAGCCGCTATTTTCCGAACTTCTGGATTTAGTGGAGGTGATATGCTTCGAGTCTGTCGAACTGCTCTTGGAGAATATGAGCTTGAAAGTAATGCTGCCTGTTCAGGTGGTGAAGCAACAAATGGAGAGGGCAACGGACACGGTCCAGATGGTGGAGAATTCTATACTGATCCTCGAACTGGTTTTGAGATTGAGCCAATTTTAGGTGGAATTGCAAAACTAAATGGCTCAAATGAAGTAGTCGCTAATTTATTTGATCCTTATGTTGGTAACAGTGCTGGAACAGGCACTTGGAACAACGTAACAGGTGAAATTGTTCGTTCCTACGAACTTGCACCCGGTAGCGGTTTCGGTAAGACAGGAAGAATTGGTGATTTAGAGTTATTATGCGATTCGGCACCACTAGAGATTGGAAATAGAGTTTGGTTTGATACTGATGCTGATGGTATTCAAGAAGCGGGGGAAGATCCCGTTGCTAATATTACTGTCTCGTTAAAAAACGGATCTAATGCAGTTGTAATCTCAACGAGTACTACGGATTCTGATGGTCGTTATTATTTTTCAGTTAATCCAAATTCTGACTATGTTGTGTGTCTAGATAATCCAACTAACTTTCAAAGTGGTGCATCTTTATATGGCTATACCTTAACAACACAAAATGCAGGATCCTCAATTACCATAGATTCAGATGCGGCTTTTACCTCTGAGTATCCTTGTATTTCTTTTACTTCGGGATCCATAGGAGAGAATAATCATACTTTCGACTTTGGTTTTGTATCGGGGACACCAACTGAGAATGCCTCACAACTTGTGACAGTTGACTCACTTAGTCAGTATCTTGCTAAACTTGGACGTGGAGCTATCACCAAGCGAGTACAGGGAGGCATGTCTGGATCTTGTACTCCACTTGCAGTAAGTAAAGCCCAGCAAAGAAAAAATAGAATTTCAGATTTGGCGGCAGATATTTGGATTAATAACTGGTCGATCCCTTCAGTGACATATCAATTTTCAAGTGTAGCTTCTATTCCTCCCTATTGCCAAGAACTAAACTTGGTTTCTACAAAGCAAGTAATTAAGCGTGATGCAAGAAAGATTAAAGATCTAGCTTTAGCAAGTCTATTAGCCTGCAAGGAAAATTATGCTAATGCTCTAATAGATCGGATTACAACTTTAGTTTCTACCATTGTTGATCAAGTTAATGAATTACCAGCGTCTACTTCAGTTTGTCAGTAATCTATAAATTTCCTCAAATTTCTTCTAGTGCTGCAAGGTAGTGTTATTAGATAAAAAACTATATATAATTCAATATGCAAATCTTGCTTAGTGGATGTTCCCATATATACAGATACCGCCAAAGTCTTTCGTAATACTGCCTTTAAAAGCC
>JAWXBT010000415.1:0-4709 GCA_034440315.1 bacterium | reverse complement strand
TTTTTGGACTCACTATATTCGTTGCCCTAATTCATTGCTGATCTTTGAAAATCATATCCATATAAGAAGTGTAAATATCTCTTCATGCGCGCTGATGCTGAAAAATCTACCTCAGCACGCATGATGGTCAATTAAGGTTATTAATTCGGTTGGTCGATCTGTAGTCGTGGCTTGTTGCCCCGTCTATGGTCAGACCAACCGAAAAACCCTGGAGGGGGTAAAGTTTTGAAAATCATTCTGCGACAATCTCGAAGCATAGACATCTATGAGCAGCATAGGCTCGAAGTCGATGCTGCCATCGATACTTTGCTCGAAGGGGGGAATATTCTTTCTCCTTCAGTATTCTTCATGCCTTGCTGCAAAACCACCGTCTATTCACTTCTCTGCTCCCTAGAGCAGGAAGTCATCAAGAGGGAAGGATTGTGGAGCGTCAAAAGTGATCTCATCATCTCCATTCTTCTTGATTACGTCGGTGTTTCAAGAGAGCACCGAGACAAGGCCAGTGACATAAGATCGAAGTTCAAGGATGCCAGACTGGATCAGATCTTCGAGCCGTATCTGCTTGAAATCCCCTTGGTAGGACGACGAGATCTAGAAGGAAGTTCCAAAGCACAGTGATCGATCCGATGTCTCTTGAAATCACGATTCTCGATACTGCTAGCACATGCTAACAACTCGCTGAATCGTACTGTTTATCCGTATTGAAGGTTTTACCAAAAAACCATCATGCGGCTCAAATTTTCTTATTAAATTATTCTTAACTAAAATAATTTTTTAGGGACGGCCTTACTCATCAAAATTTGATGGGTGCCTAATAAACGAGAAGCATCATTAACTTCTGTAGGCAAAGATTCTCTAATGTATTTTCCACTAGATTCCATTTTCCAGCCTTGCCTAAAATCGGAAAGCATAATTTCTAATATTTCCCAAAGTCGTTTTTTTAAATTATTTGATTCGACTGGAGTTATAACTTCAACTCTATGTAATAAATTTCTATACATCCAATCGGCAGATCCTAGATAAAATTCTCCAATTGAGGGATCTTCTGCTCCATTTCTAAAATAAAAAACTCGTGAGTGTTCTAAAAAACGTCCAATAATTGAGATCACACGAATATTTTCACTTAGTCCTGGAACACCAGCCTTTAGGCAGCATAATCCTCTAACAATTAAATCAATTTTCACTCCAGCTTTAGAAGCTTCATATAGCGCTTTTATAATTCCATGATCTTCAAGACTATTCATTTTAGCAATAATCAGAGCAGGCTTACCGTTTTTTGCAAAAGTGATTTCTTGGTTGATCATCTCTATAAAGCGGGATTTCATATTAAAAGGAGCTACAATTAATTTTGAATAATCTCTCTTTAAAGATTTTCCTGTTAAAAAATTAAATACTTCGACAAGTTCTTTTGTAATATCTTTATTGGCAGTAAATAAACCAAGATCTGTGTAATGATTCGCAGTTTGCGAGTGATAATTTCCTGTTCCAATATGAGCATAACAAAGCATGCCATCTGACTCTTCTCTTACAATTAGAATCATTTTGGCATGAGTTTTAATGCCTAATAATCCATAGATAACGTGAACTCCTGCTGCTTCCATAGCTTGAGCCCAGCGAATATTTCTTGCTTCATCAAAATGTGCTTTTAACTCAATCACACATACGACTTGCTTGCCAGCTTCCGCTGCTCTTAAAAGCCAAGGCACAATCGAACTCTCTTCTCCTGTTCGATAAAGTGTAGCTTTAATTGCCACCACTTTTGGATCTTCGGCAGCACTCTTAATAAGTTTTTCCACACTTGAAGCAAAACTCTCATAAGGATGATGTACTAAATTATCGCCCTGTCTTATCGCATGAAAAATATTAGTATCATCATCCGATAAAATGGGAGTTGCTAAAGGCACCCACGGTTCAAATCTAAGTTTTGGCAGATTCAATTCTGAAATGGCTTTTAAAGCACTAAAATCTAGTAAAGAAGGAACCTCATAAATATCACTTTCACTTAATTCAAGTTCGGAAATTAAAAGATTTAAAATCCATGGATCAGGATTAGCTCCGTGTTCAAGACGAATTACTTTTGCAAATCTTCTCTCTCTTAATTCCTCTTGAATATGTTCTAAAAGATCTTCTGCATCTAAAGCATCAAGCTCAACTTCTGCATTTCGTGTTACTCTAAATGGCATTACACCCATTATGATCATACCTGGGAAAAGCTCGTTAAGATGCTGACTAATCATTTCTGATAAAGTTACGAATCTAGCTTCATTTGATCCGTTTTCAGTTTCTAAACGAATAAGTTGTGGCAAAAGACCTGGAATCTTTACTCTTGCAAAAAGCCGCTCTTCTGGTTGTTCAGGATGCCGAAGCACTATTCCAAGTGATGTTGAAAGATTTGAAAGAAACGGAAAAGGATGACCCGGATCGACTGCGAAGGGAGTTAAGATTGGAAAAACTTGATTTCGAAAATACTTAATTGCAAATTCAAGTTCGTCCTTTTTTAAATCTTTCCAATTTAAAATTATAATTGAATTACTAATAAGCCCTGGCTTAATACTTTTTTCTAAACATTGATCTTGGAGTTTTAATTGAGGGATTAATATTTCTCTAATGGCTTTTAGTTCTTCAAGTGGAGTCATTCCATCGGCAGTTTGATGAATAATTCCAGCCGCGATCTGCTGCTTAATACCACCAACTCGCTTCATTAAAAATTCATCTAAATTAGATCCAAAGATATTAAGAAATTTAACTCTTTCTAAAAGAGGATTCCGTTCATCTAGAGCTTCTTCTAAAACTCTTCGATTAAATTCGAGCCAACTCAGTTCTCGATTAATAACATCGGATGGCATAAGTCCGCCGATATCATTCTGACGTTTTTTTAGAAGCTTGCTACGTGTTTGTTTTGAAACAACTCTTGAAGATTTGTTGGAAGTATTAAGCATATACAAATTATTGTTTTATATATATTAAGATGAAAATTTCGAGATTTTAGATTCTTGTAAAATATTTCTCTAAATAATTTATCTAATGATTTCAATATACAGACAGTTACCTGTTGTTGAGGCTTTGACAAAGATAGAGTACATTTAACAACATCTTTGCGTAGATTCTAGGACAACTATGAATATTTCTTTAAGCTCAACTTTAAAATCTAATATTACCGCGATAACTGCTGCGCAATATTCTGTTAGATTATCAGTTTATAGCAAGCTGCTGGCTCTGGCAGTTTTTTTTCTCATATTTATGGGTGCCTTAGTTAAAAGTAATGATGCCGGACTTTCTGTTCCTGATTGGCCATCTACGTTTGGAGAAAATATGTTTTTGTATCCTCCCTCAAAATGGACTGGAGGTGTTTTCTATGAGCACAGCCACCGCCTAGTTGCTTCTTTTGTTGGACTATTAACTTTAATAATGACTGCTTGGCTTTTTTTTTCTGAATCTAGACCATGGGTGCGCTACCTTGGATATACAACTTTATTGGCCGTGGTCTTACAAGGCCTACTTGGCGGAGTAACCGTACTCTATGGATTACCTCCTTCAGTCTCTATTGCCCATGGAGTTCTGGCTCAAACTTTTCTAATCTTAGTTATTTGCATGGCCTATTCCCAATCAAAAGAATATTTTCAGGCTATTCAATCTAAAGAGAATATTACCTCCTCTCTTTTTACTACTGCCTTAATTGCCTTAAGCCTTATTTATCTACAATTAATTTTGGGAGCAATACTTCGTCACACAGGATCTGGTCTTGCTATTCCCGATTTTCCAACAATGGGCGGAGAGATTTTACCTTACTTTGATAAATCGCTCCTTGCCTCAATTAATGAAACTAGATTCTTTATGGGTTTAAGATCTGTCAACTTAAGCCAAGTCTATATAAATTTCTTTCATAGAATTGGAGCTGTCATTGTCACTTTGGGATTACTGAATCTTTTCTTTAAATGTCGTCAATTATCTACTTCTAAATTAGTCAAAGAATCTTCTCGGAGAGTATTGATAGTTCTACTAGCTCAATGGACTCTGGGCATGTACACTATTTGGACAGTCAGAGACCCAACAATAACAAGTCTGCATGTTGTAATGGGTGCTATTCTACTTGGTTTCTGTACAATTCTCACACTTCGAACAAGATTTTTGGAAACTTCTTAAAATTAAAGACGATAGATTTAGTACAAGCAATATTTTAGTTTTATGCATATAAACTCCATGATACCTTTTGGAGAAATCCTGTTCTAGCTGTTACATGTTTGATAATAACTCTGACCCCAAAACAACTAATCAAAGTTATAACTCCGAAAAAGTTATTCGTGGTGTTGTTACCAGAATCGTTTTTAAAAATGAAGAAAATGGCTATACAGTTCTTAAAATGAATTCCGAAAGCTCCAGCGAAATAACTGTAGTTGGTAAATTTGTTTCAGTTCATATCGGTTCTCATTTAATTGTGCGTGGCAACGAATCTTCACATAGTAAATATGGCAGCCAATTTAATGCTATCTCTTCAACCGAAACAGAACCAAGTTCCGCAAAGGATATAGAAAAATACCTAGCAAGTGGATTAGTCAAAGGCATTGGCCCTAAAACTGCTGAACGAATTGTTGAATTCTTTGGGGAAAAAACTATCGAAATGATCCATAAGCAACCCGATGCTCTGGCTAAAATCTCTGGTGTAGGTTTACATAAAGCTCGACTTCTTCAAGAAGCCTTTACTGAGCAAG
>JAWXBT010000414.1:0-7389 GCA_034440315.1 bacterium | reverse complement strand
GATAAATAGTTATCCCAAGTAAATATTTTAAGTAAACCGAAGGTTTTCAACAGAAAAAGTATTCGAAAAGTACTGATTGGGATAACTATATTTAATGAACTTTAGAGCCGACGTATTCGCCCGTGGTGCAATGGTAGCACGTCAGATTCTGACTCTGAAAATCGAGGTTCGAGTCCTTGCGGGCGAACCATTTGTTTTTTTAAAAGATAATTTTTTTGGAGCACAGCTAAATTGTTAACTAAGCTAGCAGTAATTTTGCTCCTTTCCTTTGGTCTATCTGCCTGTTCAATCCTAAGTACTAATAAATCAAAGTCAAAATTAAAAAAACCTAAGATTTCAGATTTATCCTTTCTTGATGAAGCAACTCAGAAAAAATCTGATTTAATATATAATTTTTTACAAGGTGAACTCGCTATTAATGATGAAAATTTCGATACAGCAACAACATCGTTAGAAAAAGCATCTGCCTTAGTAGAGGGAAATAGTTCTGTTATCGCTTCTCAGTTGACTCGCCTATACGTAGAAAAAAGCGATCTCCAAAAAGCTTTAGTTGCTAGTACTAAGGTAATGGCAGAGCAGCCGGAGTATGAAGATATTTTACTTCATGCAGGGATTTTGGATTCACTTAATATGTTTAAAGAATCTGCTCCCTACTATCGACAATGTATAAAGCTAGAACCTCAGGATGTTGTTCCCAAGCTTTTTTTGGCCAATGCCTTATATTCTTTAGGGGATCTTGATGGATCTATCTCGCAGGTTCAAAAGCTTGTTGAACTGCAAAAGGAAACCTCACTCGGTTATTATTATCTTGGAACTCTTTTTGAATCAAAAGGAGATCTAAAAACGAGTCTTAAGTATTTGAAGAAAGCAAAGAGCTTAGAAGCAGATAATCGAAAAGTGGAGCTTTATTATCTTTATGCTCTAATCAAATCAAAAGATCTCAAACAGGCAAAGATAGAAGTAAGTAATCTCAAGACACAATGGGCTGATAGTAGTTTACTTCTTGTAATTAAGGCAATCGAAGGACTTTTAGATCAGGGTGATGGTAATAAAGCCGCTGAGTTTTTAAAGAGTTTTCTTGGAAACGAAGCGATAGATCCTCATGAGCTAAGAAGGCATATCGGAATATTAGAGGTCGAGCAGAGAGATTATTTGTCAGCTATTAAAAACTTTCGCTTGGTACTTGCGGTTCATCCTGAAGATTCAAAGTCTCGATATTTTTTAGGTACTGCATATGCAGCACAGGGAATGAAAAAACAGTCAGTTCTTGAACTTCAAAAAATCAAGACAGGGGAGCCTATGTTTGTTGAGGCAAGTACGTTTGCCTCCTTTCTTTTTCGTCAATTAAATCAGTTAGATCAAGCAGAGAGATCCGTTAGACTCGCAATTGATAATACAGAAGGCGGCGATATAAATCTAGAATTTTTTCTAATTGATATCCTGAGAGCCGCCTTAAAATTTGATGATGCTCAAGAAATTGTAGAATTAATTCTTGAAAAAGAACCCAATAACGAAAAAGCTCTTTTCATGTATGGGACAATACTGGATGAGCAAGATGAGACTGAAGAAGCTTTACAGATTATGCAGAAGCTTTTGAATATTAATCAGGACCACAGCCAAGCATTAAATTTCATTGCTTATACTTTAGCCGAACAAGGTAGAGATCTAGATCTAGCCTTTGAATTAATTCAAAAGGCTCTTAAAAATTATTCTGATGATGGATTTTTCCTTGATACCTTGGGTCTAATCTATTTTAAAAGTGGAAAGTTCACTGTGGCACATGAAACATTAGAGCGTGCTGTTAATCTTACTGGTGATGACGTTGTAATTCTGGAGCATTATGCTGATGTTTTAAATAAGATTGGCAAATCTGAAAAAGCTTATAGGACATATCAAACAATTTTAACAAAACTGAAACATCCAAAAACACAAAAAGAGATCAAAGTTAAGGCGCGTTGCCAAGTCAAATCTGCTGAGATTCTTGCAGCTAATCAGGATAAACTGTGACAGTTACGAATTATTTAAGAATTGTCTCAATCTAAGGTCTGTCTGAGAGTGTTTAAACTCGATTGATAAGAAACTTTGATAAGAAAAAATCCAGAGAGCCGCAGACTCTCGATCCATATTGCCCACAAAGACAAGAGAAATTTCTGGGATTCTATAGTCTTTTCTAGAAGTTTTGCCCCATGGGCCTGTTGCGAAACTCTCTCCTACTGCAAAAAGAGATCTTTGGCCTGCGACTTCGTCAGTCATCGAGAGAAACTCCTCAACATATCCCAGTGGATATGCTTGCAGTTTTTTCCCTCGATTTCCTCGTCTTGTCTCAAATCTCCCTTTTCTCGTAACGGAGGTAGTTTCGCAACAGACTCATAAGAGTTAAAAGTAATTTTCTCCTTAAGTCGGCAGGAATTGCCTCCTCATTAAATCGAGACTTAGCACTAAGTCCCTGTCTATAAACAAAAACTTTGTGTCGAAAATTTGGCACAATTCGTGAAGGTACTCTCCTGAACATTAAATCGGGAGACATTCTAAATGATTACTTCTATCTCACAGCCGCTTACGGAAAGAGCAGCTAATGCAAACTACTCCCAAGGACGGATTGATGAACTGACACGATCGAAAAATGCAATTTTGATAAAATCAGAAAATACTATTCCAGTACAATCAAAAACACAGGAAGCAGTGACAGTTGCAGAATCGAAAAACCCAGAAATTGCAAAAGTTTACTCAAAGATGGTCATGCCCGCATCATTAGAGAACATGAAAAAAGCTCAGATTAAACCAGAAGTATTGAAAGAAAGCGTGCCGTTATTTGAACAAGGCGGATCTGTTCATGGATATTTTAGAAGTAATAGATTTATAACAGATTCCGGAATTCAAGGTTCTTATCAAGCCATGAGCGGAGGTCAAATCTCATTTGAGGCCGGAGGTTTTAAGGGTATATTAATGCCGAATGGTAAAGCCATGGCCTACAATTCACAAAGTGGTGAATCATATTCAATGCAGGTTAAGTTTGGTAAAGGTGAGTTTTCAATTTCAAACATAGAACCGTTGTCTAAAGAGCCTTTTGTTCCTGGTGATGCCAAACCATTATTCATTCAAGGTCAAAATCCAAACATTGGAGTTAGATATAATACTTCGGGTGACATCCAAGTTAAATTTCCAGGAGCAGATGGCAAAGAAGTCATAGGAAAAGGTTTTATGAGCCCAAATGGAATTATGATATTAGCTCTTTCAAATGGAGCCACTGTAGAGGCTCATTATAACTTCTCAGAAGATGGAAAATTGCAGATATTCTCTAGAAGAGCAATTGAGTAAGCAGGGTAAGTTCAGTAAGCTCCCTCAAGTCATATCAAACTTGAGGGGCTTCGTATGTTTAAACTTTTTTATAATTATTTTAGACATGCTTCTTTAGTTAGTACATGTTTTCTGAGTTTAGTTATTTGTTGCACTTCATGTTCAACGATTAAAAAAGATACTCTTCCAGTCTGGAATGAAGTTAGTCCCAATCAAGCAAAATCCATTATCCAAAATTTAACGCTTAGATCTAAAAAAATAAGTTCTTTAAAAACCTTAGCGAGAGCTAAGCTTAAAAGAGGAAAAGATATTCATTCCGTTCGATATGTATTAGCTGCCAATAATAAAGGTGCTTTTCACATGCAAGCACTTCCTATAAATGGAGCTTATGCTATGGCCATATTAAAAAGTGATGGTCAAAAAGCTCTTTACTTAGATACGGCTCCTGAGATTGCATATCTGGGTGAAGTAAATGAGAGTAGTCTTGAAAAGGCCATGGGCTTACCTCTTAATCAACACGATCTAATTTATATTTTAACTGGATCACTTCCATTAAGAATCATAAATGAATTTAGTGATAATCTTAAAGTAATGATTTCCGAACTCGGCGATAGATTTTTTATTATCGTTGGTAGAGAAAAAGAAGTTTATGAGTTTGATGCAAAAACTTATAGATTAAAATCATTAAAACTTAGAGATCCATTTAAAGAGAGAGATTTATTTGTTTTTAATCTAGATCAAGAATTTTCCGAAGAATTTGCAATAAAAAAAGCTTTTTTTGATATTCCTGAAGCAAATGTTCATGCTGAATTAATTTTTAGTAATACTGAAGTTAATAAGCCAATTTCCTCAGAATTGTTTTCTCAGAAGGTTCCAAAAGGTTGGCAAGAAAAAGCCATGGATTAATTCTAAATCTTTAAAATATTAATTTTCTCTTTCCAGCAATGAATTTTCTCCAATTTTCATGGCCCATTTGGCGACTGCATAGTTAAGATAGACTAAAAATATAAAACAACTTCCGATAATAAAGTACCAATGCATTGTTGGAAGTGGTAATTTTCCAAATTGAATATTTTTAATCAACATTAATAATGTAATCGGAATTAAGTTTACTGCAATTAAGATTGTACTTGATAACATAAAAACTAAGCTGCCAAAGCTAGCTGCAAGTTGGGAGCTATGTTCCCAGTCAAAATTTGCATATACAGATCCCAAACCAACACCCAATCCAACAATTCCATAACATACAATCCAACTTATAAGTGCACTTATAATCACTAGATGTGGTTCAGCTTGAATAGCAAAAGATCCTGAAAGAAGGAGAATTGAACCAATAAAGGCAACTGGAAAGTACCAAATCTTAAATTTTGCTTTTAGCAGATCTGAAACTCCCATAGGGCTAGAACGTAAGATCCAATAGGCTTTTCCTTCAAGTGAGATAGAAGGGAAAACAAAACGCGTACAAACGGCAGCAATTACAAATGCGCCCATGCCCATATTTCCAATTGTTAAAAAACCCTGCCACCAAATTCTAACTGCTTCAGGAAGTTGGTCTACGACTCTTAGGATCCTTAGATTATAAAGATAAACTGAACATAGCGCTAAAAGAAGCATTAGCTGAACACTTTGAGTCATATCTCTTAAAAAAATACTGATTTCTTTATTTAAAAGTGCTCGTTCTTCTTGTGTATAGAAAAGAGCCATAAAAGGTAGAGATCCTAGGCTCAATATTGAATTCATTTTTCCAAGGCTTTTACTTGATTGAGCTTTATTATAGGCATGTTCATAAAAACTTGAAAAAATTACAAAGGAGAGAGAAACAACTCCCAGCATCGAGGCCCAGAGGCAAATTATATAAGGAGTAATGTTGATATCTGTGGGCTGGAGAATTTGTCCGATAGTTACGGCTGCCCAATGAGAAGGAAACCAAGAAGTATCTGGAACTTTTAAAAGATTTATTAATAATAAAGGTCATTTAGACTATCAACGGGTGCTCCAGATCTACTAGAGATAAGTCTAAATACATAATAGGCAGCGACTAATGCAGCTCCTCCAATAAAAATCACAATTTCTTTTGTTCTGTTGGCAGGAACAATTGAAGCAAAGATTGTAATTATTCCGATTGATACTGCGGAGGGAATTAGAAAATAGGGAATTAACATCAAGATTGAGATAAGGTAATAGGAAATTCCTCCACCATATGAAACACCAAATGAAAATAAACCAGGTAGGCCAAATACCAAAACCATCCAGGTCGAACTGGCAGTAATTTCAAGTAACTTTCCAGCAAATATTTTACCTTTTGAAATTGGGGATGACATTAAAAGTGGAATATCGTCTGAAAGATAAAGAAGACCCAAAGTTGTAATAGCAGAAGAAAAAAATAGTAATCCGTAAAGAAACATAAATAAAATATCTAAAATATTTCCAGGATGAAAATATGCCACCTCAGTGCTAAGCTTAGCTTTATCTAATACCAGAGTTAAACCAAAATAAAGACTAAACATTACAAAACAACTAAAGGATCCTAGGACCAAATCTCTACCGAACTGGCCTTTGAGTGAGGTTCCAGCTCGCCAACGATTTTTCATTGAAAGTAATTTTGGCGTAACGGTAAGTGGGATCATGGTGCTACTATTACTAGTTCCTCTGGTAATGTTTCTTCAGTTAATTGTAGGAAGAGTAACTCTAGACCTTTATCTATAAATCCTGAACGAGCTTTGATTTCATTAAGAGTTCCAATTGAGATAATTTTACCCTTTTGAATAATTGCCAGTCTATCAGCTAATTCTTCGGCTACATCAAGAGAGTGAGTTGATAAAAATATTGTCATTCCGCGATCAGCAAATTCTCTTAGAGCATCTTTAAACATTCTTGCTCCCCTAGGATCTAGACCTACCATTGGTTCATCTACTATCAAGATTTTTGGTTTGTGAACTAATGCTGCACATGTAGCTAGTCGTTGTTTCATGCCATGAGAATAGCTTTCGACCATTTCATTTTGCCATTCAACAAGTGAGAATTGTTGCAGTAGCTCCTGGACCCTTTTTGCACATTCTTTCTTAGAGACTTTGTAAAGGCTGCCAACAAAATATAGAAATTCTCTACCGGTTAATTTTGGATAAATATATGGACGATCGGGGATATAGCCAGTGATTGATTTTGCTTTCTCTGGATTTTTTGAAAGATCAAAACCACCTATCGAGATACTTCCGGCAGTTGGTTGCAAGATACCAGTCATCATTCTGATAGTGGTGGTTTTGCCAGCTCCATTAACACCGAGGAAAGCAAAAATCTCTCCAGGTTCTATTGTTAATGAAATATCATTTACTGCACAAAAATTTCCATATCGTTTTTCAAGATTTTTGAGCTCTATCATATTGTGCCTTTCATACTGCTTGTAAAACCTTTGAATCTGTCAATTATCTTACTGAGATCTAAAGAATTCTTAGACTTTTCATTGCAACTAGCTGCAGAATTTTCAGCAGAAATATTGATCTTATATTCTTCGCTAATTAATTTTGCTGGGCTCTTTAAGTAAACTTCGTTTATTGGTGAGTTGTTATTGTATTCAAGTCTAAATTCCCCTGGTGAGAATTCTTGAATTAATATTGGACCCTTTAGCTCTGACTTGTATTTGATATTCTTATCAAAGGCGCGTAATGAAAAATCAATTTTAATTGGATTTATTCCGCTGGCACTTGCAGAGATTTCAATATTACTACTTGTTACATTAAAGGAAGCATCACTAAGTTGTCCCAGGGGATTGAAGTATGAATGACTTTTAATAGAGATATCTAATTGTTTGCCATTTAGATTAGTTCTAATTGAGCCTGTCGTTCTTAAGATTGTGGATTTATCTCTACTAAAATCTAAATGAATTTCACCTATACATGTGTCATTTGAGGAAATATTAAATTTGCTTTTGCCAGGAACAAGATATTGCTCCAAGAAAACATGTTGGGGACGTTCAATTTCTAAGATTTTTGCATATGCTACAGCAACAACCGCTGCACTAACAAAGAATACGATACTTCCAATTATTGTCGATTCCTTGAACATATCAACCTTTTATTTCGGTCGTAATATAGT
>JAWXBT010000413.1:0-2688 GCA_034440315.1 bacterium | reverse complement strand
TAATAATAGTATGCAAAGAATTGCTGTAGCACCTCCAGCAACAGTCATCGCATCCACTAAATAATCCCAAGTAGTTTTAACAGGTACATACTCTATTTTTTGTGGCTCAGCAGGTATTTGCTTCGTCGTTGGGACAACTTTCGTTTCTAAAGTAGGCGAAACTACCACCTTTGAGGCTTGAGTTGTTTGTCCTATAGAAACTGAAGTAGGTATAGGTTCTGTCGTAACTGGAATTAGTTTTATAGATTCTCTTGTTGCAACATTAACTAGTCCAATCGGTGGTATTTCAACTTTAGCTGCTACATGAACTGGATTTTTTGCAACATCTCGACTATCTGGCAATGAAAAAAGAGTTTCAAAACTAGCTTCAATCATTCGATCGCTTGGTTTTACATTACCGCTACCATTAAACTCCGTTGCCATATCTACACTATTTGCTGCTCTTCCATGTAAGACCGCAAGGTTTTGAACTAATTTAAATGCGTCTGTTGCAATTTCTTGACCTAAGCCAGCTTCACTAACTCCCCAAAAAGTTGGTAAAGAGCTCCCAAACGTAGCATTTAATATTGTTAATGGTTTGTGTACCTCTTGCATTTCTTCACAAACAGCACTTTTGCCCTGACCAGCAGCGGTCATATTCTTAATTTTCATTTCATAAGCATCTGCTAAAATATCAAAATCATTTTTTAAAGCAGTTGGAATTTGTGGATTAACTCTTGTAAAGATCCCTGGATTGGAATGTTCTACGCTTAAAACTTTCTCAAGTAATATTTCGCTGTATGACAATGTGCTCTCAAAACCTGCATCTATCTGCTTTGATTGTTGTGTTATCTTTCCTGTCTCCATCTTCACTAAAGGACCAAAGGTAGCATCTTTTAGATCGACTTCATACGAAACCCGATTGGGTAAAATTTGTCTAGGGGACTCGATCTGTACTGGAGAAGTTGTGGTACAACCACTTGCGATTGCAGCTAAAAGTGCAATTTCAGCTATTATTCCAGGATTATTTAAAGAGTTACTATTAGATTCAGTACTTGTATCTGTCTGCATATCAAACTCCATCTTTATGTTCATAAACTGTTCCAGCGCATATGCGCTGACAAAAGACGGAATAGGCCTCTAATTTAATATTTGCAATCGGAAAGTGATTTTTGCCTAAAACTCAGAATATAATAATGGTAATTATTTCTAATGAGTATTTATATCTGATTTTTGTAGACTATTTTAATGCTTGCTGTTTGAAAGTTACTTCTCAAGGTTCTTAATCTCATAACTCTCCCAACCACCACCTAAGGATTTATAGATTGAAACTAAACTAGTCAAGGTGGTAGTTTGGCTCTTTGCTAGCGCGTCTTCAGAACTAAGAAGTTGTCTCTCGGAATCAAGTACAGTTAAGAAATCAATAAGTCCGGCTTGATATTGAGCTCTGGCAAGTTCAGATGCACGAGCACTTTTTTCAAATGCTTCTTTCAAATAACTAAACCTACTTCGCTCTTTTGAAAATCTTAAAAAGGAGTCCTCGACATCTCTTAATGCTTCTAGAACAGATGCTTCGTAATTTGCTGCTGCTTCAGCGGCTTTTCCTTCCTGAGATCGGATTCTTGCCAAAACTCTTCCCATATCAAGAGCAGCCCAAGAAATACTTGGTCCAAATGAATGGATATCATTACCCCTGTCATCTAATCCTGAAAAATCGGCTGCTTCAAAGCCTAGTGAACCAATAAAGGTAACTCTTGGGAAAATATCAGCTTTGGCTACTCCGATTCTAGCTGTCTCTACTGCAAGCTGTCTCTCAGCAACTCTAACATCAGCCCTTCTTTGAATAAGCTCTGTTGGATTGCTTAAAGATTTTGGACCTTCGTAGCTTGGAAGTATTTTGTGTTCACTAAGATCTACTAAAAGAGTAGCAGGAGGTTCTCCGATTAGAATTGACAATCTATAAATTGCAGAAATTTCTTCAGCTTCTAAAAGTGGAATTGTAGCTTGAGTTGTCTTGTATTGAGATTCCGCCCTGGCAGTATCGAGTTCCGTAGATTGACCACCCTTTACCAATGCTTGAGTAATCTTAACTGTTTCAGCTTGGTTATTGGCATTTTTCCTAGCTACATCTAGCTGATTTTGGATACCACGTAATTCCAGGTATGTTCGAGATACTTCAGAAACTACGCTGACTAAAGTATCTTGTAGTCCGGCTTCAGCACTACCTTCTAGAGCTCTAGCTGCTTCAACACTTTTTCTAACACGCCCAAAAAGATCCAGCTCCCAAGTTGCATCAAATCCAGCACTGTATACTTTTTGATCACGTTCAATTCCAGGAAATAACCGATCACTCTGTCTTGATTCAATATATGAAGCAGATCCAATAATAGTTGGAAAAAGATCAAATAATGCTTCGCTTCGAGAAGCCCGAGCTTGTCTTAATCTGGCTATCGCCCCATCAATAGTTTTATTATTAGAAACGGCAGCCTCAACCAATTTTGTTAGCTGTGGATCCTTAAATCCATTCCACCAATTTGCAATATCAATCGGTTCTTGAGTTAACTCTTTAGATCCTTCAAAAGTCTTGGGCAATTTTACTTGAGGTGTTTTATAGTGACCCCCTACAGCACAGCCAACTAACAAAAGAAGTGCTGATATTGAAAATAACTTTCTCATATTCCGCCTACTATCAAATCTAATTTATAAAAT
>JAWXBT010000412.1:0-7327 GCA_034440315.1 bacterium | reverse complement strand
TTTTTGGACTTACGATCCCCCGGAGGGATGATAAATAGTTATCCCAACTAAATATTTTAAGTAAACCGAAGGTTTTCAACAGAAAAGTATTCGGAATTTACTTATTGGGATAACTATATGTTCCAGGTTTTATTTGGTTTGCTAAATTTAGGTTCTCCGAACAAATCTCTCCTTAAAGAAGAGAGCAAACAACCTCTCCCTCAAAAACAACTCTTACCATTCCGTCCTGCTCGTTATCGCAGTATCGATTCTTTAATTCGAGCTTCTAAAATTTGGAATTACCTTGTCATGAGCTTACCAGCCGACTTACTTATTTTACTTATCTTAGATAAATATAATCTTACTAATAGACTTACCTTTGCAACTGACACCATACTTTTAGCCGTGATCTCGATCTCTCTTTTTTTCCTGGCAATTTACAGCCCCTCAACAATTTTTCTTAAACTTAAAAATTTTCAGAATAAATTTAGCACTCTTCAAAATACTAAAATCTACTGGATAATTGCAATCCTACTTGCAATAGGACCAATATTCGATCTTTTTATTCATATTAGTCGAATCGGAAACTCAGTAAATTGGATTGTAGTTGCAGCGATCTCTTGCATTGGAATATTTAAAATTATAAAGGAAACTAAAGTCGGGCGAATTGAAACTGAGGCCTTGGCTAAAGATCAAATGCTCTGGGTTGAACAAGCAAATAGAGATTTATATTCCTTCTCACTGATTCCTCTAATTCTAGCCCGCTCCCTCTCATTTATAGCGTTGCTACATTTTACTTCAGAAATTAATGGCCTAAATCAAACTTATTATAATTTCCTACCTTTCTTTTTAGGAAGTTTTATAATTTTAAATTACTTTAAACCAAACCAATCTGTCTTCATGGCTAATTGCCCACAATGCAAAATTCTTACATCAATAGTGGTGAAACAACTTAATTGTTGTCCTGTCTGTGACCCAAAATATTTTCAAGTTGAAATTGAGGATTACTTACTTGTAATACAAGAAAAAAAGACGGAACAAGAATCGCTAGTCGAAAACCAGGGAATAAAGCCGTCCGAAAAACCCTCCAATTCTTCCAGTTGGAGCAGATACTCTGAAACAACACTCTCTTTGATCGAGTTTTTCACCAAAAGAATTAAAAAGAATAGCATCTAAAAATATTTCTTTTCTAAAAATACCAACTCCTACTTTCTTTCGTGGCAATCTTATTTCTCCGTGAAATTTTGCTGAAGTATCTCCACTAATTGGAATAAATCTTTTAAAAGCTAACTTATCAGAAACATAATTTTCATGTTCACTATCAACATTATCTTTTGTTTTCCAACCTCCCCTAGCTGGTAACATATCTCCATTCTTATCGAGAAAATCTAAAATTAGATAACATCCACCCTTTGCAGCATCGCTCTCTAGGTTTAGATCATAACTAACATTTACATTATCTTGATCTACAATTAAGGAAATTTCATCTACGCTGGATATAAGATTATCCGAACTTGATACAGTCGGAGCTTTATTTAAAGCTTTTATGGGAAGTATATTTTCTAACTTAGGATTTAGAGATAATTCAATTTTTTTAAGTTTTGAAACATTTCCTACTTGAGATTTATCAGTAGTAATTCTGACTCGATCAATCGCAGAACCTGTTGGAGAACAGAGTGCAATTTCAATCTCAAATTCTTGATCAATATTAACGGCAGTGAATAATTCAATAGGAATATCGATGATCAATATTTCAAAAAGTTTAGATTCTGCATCAATGCGAAAAGATTTTACTGGATGAAATAATTCCACAACTTTGTCAAAACCATGAGAACCAACACCTGATTTAGCAAGGCCTCTTGCTCTTGCTCGGAGTGAAAGCTGTTGATTGAAAAAACCAAAACAATAAATGCCTAAACATACTTGAAAATAAGCTTGCTTCGGCTCACCTTTCTTGCCGATGAAGCTTGGTGCAAATATTTTCGCAAACTGTGAGGAATAAGGAAATTCTCCTTCAAAAGAAGCCAAAGCTATGAAGCGTCTTCTTCCATATGATTCAATTAACTTTCTTAAATCAGAAAGTATTAACTTTTTATCCGCACTTGAAATCTTAGGACTTAATGGAATAGAAATATCAACATCACTCAAAAGCTTTGTCTTAGATAAAAGACTATCGAGTAATTGAGTGAAATCACCTTCTGCGATTATTTTTTTTAGAATAACCGCCCTGGCTTTTATTAAATCTTCGGAACCAGATTCGGTTTGAAGAAAAAATTTCAAAAAAGTCGCTATTTTTGAGTAATCATCCGCTCCATCATCTAAATTTAAGGCATAGGCTGCATCTAGATAGCTTTCAATGCGAAATACTTCGGAAGAAGCTAAAGCTTCGTTAGGTAAAGCACTCTTTGTTGCGGCATTTGAATCACTCATTATTGAAAAGGATACAGAAGAATTGAAATTTATATGAGTTTACCGATCTTACGGTTTTAATCAAATAATCACAGCCTATTGCAATATACTATAGTAAGTCCAAAAAGAATCTTCCAAAAGAAAATTTTTTTTTGACTTACGTTCCCCCGGAGGGATGATAAATAGTTATCCCAACTAAATGTTTCAAGTAAACCGAAGGTTTTCATCAGAAAAGTATTCGGAAATTACTTATTGGGATAACTATTAGGTGCTTAGAATCATCATTGTGAACTTTCAATATGTTGCTATTCAATGCCACAAAAGTTATTATTTCAATGGATTCCCAATATTATTGAGTAGTTATCCTATGGCCAATGAAATAAAGATGCCCCAACTTAGTGACACCATGAATTCTGGAAAAATTCTGGCCTGGCGAAAAAAAGAGGGAGAAAAGGTAGCTCGCGGCGATATTTTAGCTGAGGTTGAAACTGATAAAGCAAATCTGGAAATTGAATCATTTACTCAAGGTGTTCTTTTAAAAATTGCAATTCCAGCAGGCTCTATTGCAAATGTCGGTGAAATTATTGCTTATATGGGAGAGGCTGGTGAGGTAGTTGATGCTGTAAAATCTTCACCAAGCAACTCAATTCCAAAAATCCAAACAGCTCCCATTTCTCAAAATAAATCAATTGAGATCATGAACACCCCCTCTTCTCCAATCCAACAACCCTCATTGCATTTAGCTCATGATAGTAATGAGCGTATTAAAGCTTCGCCTCTAGCTCGTAAGATTGCCAGGGACAGCAACGTGGATCTAAATCTTGTTTCTGGAACTGGTCCTGCCGGTAGAATTGTTAGAAGAGACATTGAAGCTGCAGTTGCTCTTGCGACTCAACCTACTATTCCATCAGTGACTCCAATTCGTGCTGGATTAGAAACTCGCTCCGCAGTATCTCCGCGTCAAGGTCCATCCGAAACAACAAAAGTAAACAGTGCTGGTACACTCTCTCCTCTTTCTAAGATGAGAGAAACTATTGCAAGGCGTATGCAAGAAAGTGTTACGCAAGCCCCTCACTTCTATGTAACTTCAGTTATTAATATGACCGAAGTTAAAAAATTACGCGAAGCACTTAAAGAAACTCCTGGTTACGAAGGCATTAGTTACAACCATCTAATCATCAAAGCATCTGCCTTCGCTTTAAAAAATGAACCTCGTGTTAATAGGGCCATTAAAGATGATATGCTCTATGAACCTGCTGGAATTAACATTGGAATTATTACCGCAATCGAAGATGGACTCTTAATTCCTGTTCTTCATAATGCAGACTCTCTAAGTCTTAAGGACGTAATCTTTGAAGCCAAAGCTGCCGTAGATAGAGCTCGAGTGGGTCGACCCAATAGTTCTGATCTAACTGGAGGCACTTTTAGCATTTCAAATATGGGCATGTTCGACGTCGATAGCTTTACTGCAATTATTAATCCGGGACAGGGTGGCGTTTTAGCAGTGAGTGCGATCAAAGAAGAACCTGTAATTCTAAATGGAGTTGTGGTCCCCGGTCTTACAATGAAAGTTACACTCTCCGTTGATCACAGAGTTATTGACGGATTGATGGCTGGGAATTTCCTGAAATATTTTAAAAAAGCCCTCGAGATCCCAGCACTTCTCATGATCTAAAGTCATGATCTAAAGAATAAGGATCTAAAGCATAACGAACTAGCGAATAATGATGTAAAATAATGACGATGTGGATAAAATGGAACCTGAAGTTCAACTAGTAAATCTTTCTCGAAAAAAAGGCGAGCGCCTCTCTAAGCCTTCTTGGTTGAAAGTGCGCGCTCCTGGCTCACCAGAGTATCTAGAGACACGAGAGGTAGTTAAAAATTTAAAACTACATACTGTATGCGAGGAGGCTCGTTGCCCAAACATTGGAGAGTGCTGGTCTCATCACACAGCAACTTTCATGATTATGGGAGATCTTTGTACACGTAGATGTAATTTTTGTTCAGTAAAAAAAGGGACTTCTGAAACTTTGCAGCCATTAGATGCCCTTGAGCCGTACAGAACTGGAATTGCCGTTAAGAAATTAGGTCTCGAACACATCGTGATTACATCCGTTGATAGAGATGACATTCCTGATTTTGGCTCCTGCCATTTTGCAAAAACCGTCGAGATGATTCATAAACATGCACCAAAATGCAAAGTTGAAGTGCTCATTGGCGATATGCGCGGAGATTACAATCATTTAAAAACCATACTAGATGCCAGACTTGATGTTCTTAATCACAACATAGAAACAGTTCCTCGTCTTTATAAAAGAGTTCGGCCTTATTCGGGATACATCAGATCTCTTATGCTGTTAGGAGCCGCCAAAGAGATGTATCCTAATGTTCTAACAAAGTCTGGGATAATGGTCGGACTTGGAGAGAGTCGAGAAGAAGTTCTGCAAGTAATGGATGATTTTAGGTATCACAAAATTGATATCATGACTATTGGGCAGTACTTGCGGCCTTCTGAAAAACAAATGCCAGTCAAAGAATTTGTTACACCAGAACAATTTGAAGAATATCGCCAAATAGGTCTTGAAAAAGGATTTAGATATATTGAGTCTGGCCCACTCGTTAGAAGCTCTTATCATGCATGGAAACATAGCAGGTAGTTAGCAGATCTTTATTCAAAAATTCGATAGATATGAAATACCCCTCAATTATGCAATTAGGTCTTAATCATTTTGAAAAAAACTAAAGGTCTCAAACTTGTACTCTATAGTTTAGTACTCGGCTTTATTCTTGGCTTTGCTATTATTGCTTTAAAAATTTATATAAAGAATAAACTAATAGGAATGTTAGATGAAATGGCACACCGTTCAATCGGATGTGAATTTCGATACGATAAAACTACCCTCTCCTTTTTGACTTTCTCAGCTCAAGCCTACAATCCACGTATAGTTTGTGCTAATAAAAAAATATTAGGCTTTGAAAGTCTTAATGCAAAGTTCAGTCTAGATAATATCAAACTTAATGAAATAATTTTAAGTGAGATAATTTTAAATAAAGGTTATTCAAATGGATTTAGACCAAAAAGTTCTACCTTTAAATTTATTGATTTCTTGGCTGCTCCTATTGATCCTGCAAGAGACTATCCAGGTCGCTGGAAGTTAAAGCTAATGAATCTACGTCTTGAGAATTCATCTTTTGAAGATCAATTTGGAAGTGCCAAAGTTATCGCAAGCAATGTAAGTCTTGCATTGAACCGAACTGCTAAAAACAACTTTAGCTTAAGACCAAAAATCGGTTCCTTAAAAATTATTACTGCCAAAAATACCGAGATTAATCTTGGTCGCTTACACACTAAGCTATCTCTATTAGATGGTTATGCAAAAATTAAAGATTTAAAATTGTCCGATCAGAAAAGTTCTTGGGGATTAAACGGAAAACTTGGCTATGAGTCAGATTCTCAAATATCAGGTGATGTAAAGTTTGAAATTACACCGTCTACTTTTAATCTAGAAAACCTTTCATCCCTTAAACTATCAAGCAATTCAAAAATCTCTGGGACCTTAGATAAAACCTATATTAAAGGAGATCTTAAAAATTCTCCCACATCCAACTTAGATCTATTTGATCATGCAGTTGTCATTAATGATATCACGGGTGATTATACCTTCCTGCTTGAGGATGATGGCCGTTATTTATTAAGTACTTCAATTTTTGGGGCAGGTGAAAATTCTTCTGTTCGAACGACCCGGCCCCTGACTGTTTCAGATCAAGGTATATCCGGCTCATTTAGCTCAAATATTAAAGTCCTTAATTGGAACGGTCTTAGTGCTAAAGACTTAATATTAGATTTCTCACTATCTGGATCTATAGACAAACCAGAGCTTGATTTCAAAGGAACGACTTCTAATTTGGGTTTTCTGAATAAATACATTGAAAATGTAAATTTTGAAGGTCAAACCTCTGAAAATAAAATTAAAGTTTCGCTATCTAATCAATCGAATAGTTTTCAAGCTGCTGGAGAAATTTTATCGAATGGAAAAGAGGCTCCAAGTCTTAAATCATTTTCCTTAAGCGCCACAGATGTTCCTTTGATTTCTCCATCTGGAACTAGCGGATTATATCGTTCGCCTTTTATTTTAAATGCTAAAGGCACACTGGATGGAAAACTGACGGCTAAAGATCTCTCGGGATCCTTTGCTATACAGCTTAATGCTAACACCCCAGCAAAAAATAAACTTTTGGCAGGAAATGCCACTTTAAAAAATGGCATACTAAGTGCTTTACTTAGAAATGATCGTGGTTCTATCCTTGCTGAAATCAACTCAGATCTACGAAAAAGTTTAGGTGCCTTAAAAATTTCACTTACTGATTTTTCACTTAGTGAAGTAGATCCTAGAAGCACTTGTTCTTTAATGGATGGAGAACTTAAATACGAATATTCAGGAGATATTCTACTTGGCTCAGGATCTCTTAAAATTAATAAACTATCATTTGGCTGTGATCCATATCTTCTAGCCCTAACTGAATCTCAAAATATAAAGATACATAATGGCTCAATAAATTTAGATCACATTCACCTTCGTGGGCTAGAAAGTGACTTGAATCTGAATGGAAAAATTTCTGTCACAACTGGCATGGATTTAGAAGCCAAGGGTCAAGTTGAACTCACTTCTCTGCTACCCATCGTTCCAGTAATTGATGATCTTAAAGGAAGTGCTCATGTAAATCTGCAAATCAGCGGTGCCATCTCACAACCTTTGATGACTGGTGAAGCTAGTCTTGAAAATGGTGAAATTATTGCTCATTCCTTGAATCTTACGGCTGAAAATTTAAGTGGCAAAGTAAAACTTAAACATGGAAAAATTAATATTGAGAAACTTCGAGGGGATTTAAATGGTGGTACATTTCGAATAGAAGGTAAATATGATCCTTATCTTACAAC
>JAWXBT010000411.1:0-15465 GCA_034440315.1 bacterium | reverse complement strand
TTTTTGGACTTACGATCCCCCGGAGGGATGATAAATAGTTATCCCAACTAAATATTTTAAGTAAACCGAAGGTTTTCAACAGAAAAGTATTCGGAATTTGCTTATTGGGATAACTATAGCCACAAAAAACTGTAGCTAAGTAATTCTTTTAAAAAATTCATAGCGGGTAGATACGTCAATTTTTAGGTTTTCTCCTGAGATCTGTCTAAAGGATAATTTTTATCATTATCTTTCAAACGGATCTTAGGAACAATCTTTCCACAAAGACATTTTCCACATTCTAAGATTCGTCATTCTTCCAACCCCAACCTCACAACCGGTATCGAACCGGAGAAGGAGTCGCGACAATGAGCGACATTTTCAGTGATAGCTTCAAGTACTGGTTCTTTCAACAGCAACAGCTCATCCTCTTGTGGCTGGTGCTGTTTGCGATCGTCCTCGGGATGACCCTGTGGCAGAAATCCAAAAAGCCGGGCAGCAACACCTGGATTCCTACTGCCATTGTCGGATTGATCCTGCTGCTCGCAGGTGCACTGCTGATCGTCAAGCGTGAAGTCAAGGAGCTTCCGAGTGCTGAACAAGCAAACGGAGCTAGTGTGACTGTGCCTGGCGAAGTCGCAGAGGACATTCGCAAGGCCGGTAACGAGCTCAGAGAGATTACGCAAGAAAGAACGGTCAATGAGAGTGGGCAAGCTCACCTCAATCTCAACTGGAATCCGATTTACGGATGGATTCCCGACTATCAGGATCACATCCAGATGGACGAGCTGGGAGTTCTCTCTTGTAGACCGATGGGTGAGTGGGATAAAGCCTGGCAAGCCAAGCATCCCATGATCCTTCAACAGGCTCGGGAAGCCTACGAAGTTTTGCAACAGCAAAACTTCGCTCTAGTGGCATCTCCCTTCGAACCATTCCTCGCCTTACGGTGTGCGAATGTCCAGACAAACAATGTCAAGACATTGTTGCATGCAGGTGGCATTCCACTGGTGGTGAAGGTGTACATCGAAGGTAAGGTGGTGTTGGTGAAGATCGACACTCGTACTGCCTACTACTTCGACGCATCTTCATTCTGGCGCGGGAAGCTCTTTGGGCCCGAAAGCAATGCCCATGCAATCTTCGCCCGAATCGCGAAGGAGTGTCTTGAAGCTCGAGGGGTTAAGCCTCTGGCCGACACACTCCACTTCAAGGTCGGGATTGCCAATCTGTGGGACGCTTGCTCGGATGAAGGGCAAGAATACCTCGAAGCACTCAAAGGTCAGGAGAAACTCAATCCGATCCTTTACGGCGAACGAGCAGACTATTTCCTCGGCAACACCGAGGAGGCAAATCTGATTCTCGCAAGCTTCGGACCTTATGCCGAGACGGAAGTCGCCCTTCCCGATGGCAAGTTTGTCAGACTGAGTGACAACCCCATCCTGGCACTGCAAGTGATCTGGTTTCTGGCCAGTCATCCTTGCTATCGCTACCGGGAAGATCCGAACTCAGTGACTTCTTTGGGACTGACGAAGATGCAAGATGAGCAACGTCAGTATGCATTCCTGGTGGCATCCACCTGGATGGAACTCGCCCCCTCGAACGAACTCGGACGAGGCAGCTACGATCCGTCAGAAACTCTGATCAAGTTCATGCAATTGGTGTCTTCCCAGGCTTGTCCCATTCGTGGGCAAGAGGCTGTTTTGACCCATGAGCAAATGATGCAGATCCTGGTCGATCAGAAGATGCTGCCGGCATTCGAAGATTACTTCAAAACTTCGATGTCAGAAGCCAAATCGAAATCCTAACTTCTCCGCGCGACGGTTGAGTTGGGGTACTTGTGGAAAGTTGGTCTGGTGGTATTTCAAGGTTAAAAGTGCTTCGGCATCAAAACTTTTGACGTATCACCCGTCCAATTAAAGTAGTGACTGATCCCAGTAAATTCATTAAAATAATCATGCTTCATCATTACTTTGTTTAAGAACCTGAGTTTCGCAGTAGCTTTCTTAAGCGAAATTCAGTTTCAATATACTAACATGGATATAAAAACAGCCTTAATTGAATCTATAGATCTTCGTAAAGCTATGCTTTATGACCTAAAACTTGTTTCTCAGATTGAAGAAGCAGGAAAATCAATACTTGCTGTAATAAAAAATGGCGGCACTATTTTTACATGTGGCAATGGTGGATCGGCCTGTGACGCAATGCATTTTTGTGAAGAATTAGTTGCCAGGTATAAAAAAGATCGACCTGGAATCAAATCTCAACATTTTATGGATTCTGGAACTCTGACATGTTGGGCCAATGATTATGACTATGCCTCAGTGTTTGAAAGACAAGCTCGAACCTTCTGTTCATCCAAAGATCTACTCGTTATATTTTCCACTTCGGGGAATTCCGAGAATGTGATTCGCGCAGCAAATGCTGCTAAAGAAAAAGGTTCAAAAGTTATCGGTCTTTTAGGTAAAGGTGGTGGAAAACTTGCGCCTCTCTGTGATCAAGCTCTAATAATCCCTTCAAATGCCACGGAACGAATTCAAGAAATTCATATTACTTTAGTACATATTTTCTGTGAAATAATCGAAGGTTAAATTGTAGAGACAATGGCATAAAAAAATAACCTAAGTCGTTTTGCCAGTAAGACATGCTTTTTAGCAATTCCTAATGAGATTAAGAATATCGTCAGGCCAACTTGGATTTGATCCTAAAAGTGCATCCCACATTTTGATTCTGCGAAGATAAAGATGCAGATCATATTCCCAAGTAAAACCAGTTCCACCATGAAGTTGAATTGCACTTTCAATAATCGAAGGAGCTCTTTCAAGGGCAAAATGTGCAGCAGATAATCCAGAAAGTGAGATTGATTCCTTTGAATTATCTCCAGCCCAAGAAGCAAAATTTGCAAGGGCTTTCATAGCACTTAAAGATAGATACATATCCGAAAGCTTATGTTGAACTGCTTGAAATGAACCAATTGGGGTATCAAACTGCTTTCTTGTCTTAACGTGATCAACTGTCATTAATAAAGCTTTTTCACAAACCCCTGCAATCTCTTGGGCTCGCAAAGTCAAATACATGGCCCAAAAATTTTGCCAGGAAGGTATTGATAAAGTGTGGGCTACGGTTTTTTCAATTGTAATATTTGAACACTTCGTGGTTTGATCAACTAAATCAATATTAGTAATTTTCTTTTGACATTTTGAAAGATCAAATAAAAGTAAGGAATCTTTTTTTGAAGCATCTTTAATAAAGAACCAAGAATCAAATTCACAGTTTAATGCAAATTTGATTTCAATATTGGCACTGTTTGATGCAACCTCGCTGGGAGCAAAGGAGACTTTCCTAGATCCCTTAGTTACGGAATCTAAAAAACCATCTGGCAATTTTAAAATTTCTGTTTCATCTAAAAGCTTAGAACATGAAAAGGATCCAAAAAAAGCAGTATCCAAAATTGGTTCTGGCAAAAGAGATCTTCCTGCCTCGAAAGCTAAAATTCCCAATTCTCGAAATCCCATGGCAACTCCGCCATGCTCTTCCTTTGCGAAAGATAACAGAAGTCCCAATTCAATTAATGATCCCCAAAGTTTTGGATCACTAACACTCGAATCGCCATATCTCTTTCTAAGATAAGAGGAGGGAACACTTTCTTCAAAAAACTTCCTTAATGTATCTTGAAGCTCTGCTTGCTCAGCTGTGAATGGAATAGACATAAATCTGTTATAATAATCCCAACATTGATTTTACCTCATCAGAAGGTGTCCAGGCAGGATTGAAGGTAATATTGACATTAACTTCTTTAGCTCCTTCCAATTTTAAAAGTTTGGTCTTAACCTCATCGACCAATTGAGGCCCTGCTGGGCACATTGGGGAGGTAAAGGTCATTTCTATATCGATTTTCTCCCCTTCAAGAATATTTATATTATAGATCAACCCTAGGAACCATATATCGAGAAAGATCTCTGGATCTTCAATTGTCTTTAGAATTTCTATTACTTGATCTCGCATTATCATAGCTTTAGAACCATTAAAGGGAATAATAAAAGTTAAGAACTTTAAGAGATTACATGATATATAGTTGTCCCAATTCAATGTTTTAAGTAAACCTAAGGTTTTCAATAGAAAAGTATTCGCAATTTACTTATTGGGAAACTATATTAATTACAAATTAGCTGAGGCTCTCGTAAATGTACACTGATTACTACAAGGAACATAAAGTTTTCATTGAAAGCGTTCGTCGCTTCATTGCTTCTAATATTGCTCCGCGCATAACGGAATGGGAGAAAGCTGGCAACTTCCCAGATGAAGTTTTTCAAATGCTTGGCAAGCAAGGATTTCTAGGAATCTTGATTCCTGAAGAGTACGGAGGAATTGAAGGCGATTATAAAATGGCTGGTGCCTGGTGTGAGGTTTTCGGTGAACTTGCCTCGGTTGGTCTGACAATTGGAGTGAACATGCATTCTCTTGTCATCAGTAGTGCTGTAGCAAAATATGGCTCGAAAGAATGCAAAGAGAAATGGTTACCTCCCGCTATGCTTGGAGAAAAAATTGGAGCATACGCCTTTACAGAACCTGGAGCAGGAAGTGATCTTGCAAGTTTGAGAACAAAAGCTGTTAAAGATGGTGATTCCTGGATTCTTAATGGTTCAAAAACTTTTATTACTAACGGTGCTCGAGCTCATTTTATTTTAGTACTAGCCAGAACTGACCTTTCCGCTGGATATAAAGGATTCACAACTTTCCTAGTTGATACCACCTCGCCTGGATTTAAAGTTGAGAAGAAACTCGATAAACTCGGCTGGCGAGCTTCAGATACTGCTGAACTCAGCCTAGAAAATGTCCGTGTTTCCGCAAGCTGCATAATGGGAAAACTAGGAGAAGGTTGGATTCAAGCTTCCAATAATCTCAATTGGGAACGAATGATGTTAACCCTGACATCTTTAGCCGGTGCTCGCGCAGTTTTTAAAGATGCCAGAAAATACGCTAGTCAAAGAATGGCATTTGGAAAATCGATTGATCAGTTACCTGCGATCTCTTCCATGCTAAGTGAAATGTATAGAAAAATAGTAAGATGTGAGGCCATGTCTCATGCAGCACTTGATCTAATCTGTGAAGGCAAACCTTGTCGCGTGGAAGTGAGCCTAGCTAAAAAACTAGTTTGCGATGATGCAATCTGGATTGCCGATAGAGCCTTACAAATTCATGGTGGCTATGGATATACAACTGAATTTTCTCCTGAGAGATGGTGGAGAGATTTACGTCTGATGCCGATCGGTGGGGGTACTTCAGAAATTATGGCCAATATCGCTATGAAAGATCTAGATATTATCTAAAAACTTAAATTTAGTATGATCACGGAGCACGAGGAGAACAGAAATAAAATCCTCCTCTTTTTCCTCCGTGGTTAAATAACTTCTCTTAATCTTTTATCAATTCTAGAGCAGCTGCATAAGGATTCTTTTTACGCTCAAAGCACTCTTTAGCGAATTTTTCTAAATCAACCAATTTATTAAAATGGATTTCCTCTTCAATAATATCATGAGCAATTTTGACAATTTGATCTTTAATCATCAAAAGTTTTCGCTCACTTCCTTTAGTTGAAGTATCTAACCAAACTTTATGCTCGGCAGTTTTCTTAACTAGATCTACTACCCCATCTCCAGAAGTGGCAACCGTTTTATAAATTTGTGGTTCCCAATCTTTCTCACCGTAATCAGCCAGACTTAAAAGAACCCTGAGATCCTTTTGCAGCATATCAGCCCCATCTCGATCTGCTTTATTGATTACAAATAGATCTGCAATTTCTAAGATTCCAGCCTTAATGGCTTGCACCCCATCCCCCATTCCAGGAACTAAAACAACCAAGCATGTATGTGCAGTTCTGACTATATCAACCTCTGCTTGACCAACTCCGACCGTTTCAACAAAAATAATATCAAATTGTGCAGCATCAAGAATTTGAATTGCATCGATAGTAGCTCTGGAGATCCCTCCCAGTGCCCCACGAGTTGCCATACTACGAATAAAAATCTCCGGATCTTCGGCAGCTAAAGCCATTCGAATTCGATCACCAAGAACCGCCCCACCCGTAAATGGACTCGTGGGATCTATTGCCAAAATTGCCACCTTCTTGCCAGACTTACGACATTCACGAGCTAATTGATCAACTAAGGTAGATTTTCCGGCACCGGGAGATCCCGTCACTCCAATGACATGAGCCTTTCCTGTTTTTTCAAATAATTTTGACTGTATTGATCTGGCTCTGGGTACTCGACTCTCTATAAGAGTAATAAGTCTAGCAACAGCTCTAAGATCATGAGCTGGAACGCGCTGCAAAAGTTCTTCATCTGTAAAATGCATGGCAGATAATAAAAGTTGTTTTAACTCTTATCAAGTGTGAATCACCAACTTTATACCTGTTTCATATCGAATTGTTAACCAAGCTGTAGTAACTCACCTAAGAGTTGGTTAATAGTGGAAATGATCTTAGCATTCGACTGAAATCCTCTTTGCAGAGTAATCAGCTTTACGAATTCATTTGCAATATCAACTGTTGAGAGTTCCACTGACTCTGCTGAAAGAACACCGAAAGTTCCGCTGTCAGGAGTTCCAATTACAGGTTCACCGGAATTGGTTGACTTTTGAAGAAGTTGAGCACCAATTCTCGAAAGACCTTCTGGATTAGCAAAGTTAGCTAAAGCAATTGTACCAATTTGAGCCTGTTGTCCATTATCTAGGATTGAAGATACAACTCCATCTTTACCAACACTAATACTTGTAATATTACCAACTCCCTGTCCATCTTGGGTAATTGATTTCATTGTGGAACTAGAAGAATACTGCGTAAACGGATCAAAAGAGACATTGATTGTGCCAGCATTATTACTTCCATTGTTCCATGGTGTTGTAAAAGTAACATCTGAGGTTCCCAGTGCAGGAGGATTTGTACGAATTCCACTTGAATCGAATGTCATTGCAACTTCACCACCTAATTGTCTAGGAAGTCCGGTAGAACCTGCAGTTGCATCAACATCTTCATTATTAACATAGCCTCTGACTGTATAGGCATTACTTCCTGTTTTAAAGAAGAAGTAAGTTACAGTATGGGGGCCTCCTAATGAGTCAAAAACATCTACCGCTGTTGAGTACTCAGCCAATGCATTTAATTGGGCGTATGTGGAAGTTGAAGTTTGACCAACTCCTGCTACATCAATAGCTAAGGCATCAACTGTTGCAATTGATACAGCAGTACCTCGGGCATCTAAATTGCCAGCGAGTGTCATATTTTCAGTAACAACATTATCCTGAGAAACTGAATTGAGATTTAGGGATTGCAAAGCTCCATTACCATTAACTGGAAATCCTAAAACTTTCTGTCCAGATTGAGTAACAAGAAATCCATCTGCACTAATCTTAAAATTTCCTGCTCTAGTATACGATCTTGCTCCTGCCTCATCCTGAACTACAAACAAACCATTCCCATCAATCGCAACATCAAGATCTCTACCGGTAAGTTCAAGTGTGCCTTGGTCAAAAACATATGTTGTTCTTGTAATAGATGAACCCACACCAACAGTTACATCTTGTGCTGATCCTGCAATCAGATCTGTAAATTCAGCTCGAGTGGCTTTATGACCGATAGTATTTGAGTTTGCCAAGTTATCTCCGATTGCACCGATTGCCGTACCATGGGAGGCAATACCAGATCGTGCAGCAAAGAGACCATTTAGAATACTTGACATATTTTAACTCCGTTTCTCAGATTACAAATCAAAAACTTCAAAAAACTTCAAAAATTATTGTTTACCTAATCTTACTTCTGAAATATCTGTCATCTTGACTTCTTTATTTCCAACCAACAGCGTTTCAGCTCCAGGGATAAAGCCACTTACAATGCCAGATATTTTTGCTGAAATATTTAGACTTGCACCTGTACGGCTCAGAGCAGTGACTCTGTAAGAATAATCTCCAGTGCTTGCATTGATATCATTTAATGCTACCGATTGTTTACCGGATTTAAGGTCAGAGAATGTTTTTGTATCTTGTACCTTTCCAGCTTCATCAAGTAGTTCTACATTTAATGAAGAAACGTCAACTGGAAGATCAATACTTAGAGATCCCGCATCTCCTCCTGAAACAGTAACTTTATCTGAATTTAGAACAACTTCTTGTCCTAGATAGGAAGCTAAACCTGCACCACTACTATTGCCGCCAATCTTCTTACTGATTTCTTGTAATTGCTCCACTTGTGTAAACTGAGCTAAGTCAACTGCGAAGGCTCCTTGATCTTTTGGTTCCAGAGGATCTTGATTCTTAAGCTGGGCAACTAATAACTTCAAGAACGCGTCTTTGCCAATTTCCTTTGATTGTGCGCTTGAAGCCGAACTAGATTCGGTAAGTCTTGGATCAATTTGAGAGTTCGTTTGTGTTGTTACTGAATTTACCATAATTTTATCTCCTAGCGTTATGCCACCCAACCAGCCTCTTGGCCGGCTTCAGAAAAAAGACCTGCAACTAAAGATTGAGGAGTAATGTTTGCATTTTCTTGAGTTACAAGACGCAAGGCACTCTTATTCCCTTGTTGCTGATTTGTTTGGCTTTGAAATTCTTGTGAGGATCCATTTTCAGATCCAACGAATACATTAACTTGGTCAAGATTTAGACCCATCTTTCTAAGAACCTGTTGAAGATCTCCTCCCTTCTCTCTTAGAAAATTGCTAACTTGAGAAGAATCCGAAACGATGCGAGCATAAAGGCCACCTTCTTTTAAAGTAACCTCAACCTTGATACTTCCTAAACTCGGAGGATCTAATCTCAGAGACACTGATTTGCCATCCTTTGAACGAATAGCTTCTTTCAATGCTTCTTCAACTTTATTAATTGTTTGCTGCATGTCCTTAGGTGTCAGAAGTGCTTTTGTATTTTTGTCAACTTCGTTTCTTACTGAGCTTTCTTTTGTTTTAGCTGCAACTTGATCAATACGATTTAGATTCTCAATTGCAGTATTTGCAATTTTATTTAGTTTTGAAGTATTGGCATCTAATATTACTGACTTGGTTATCTCGGCAATTAATCCAGCAATATTGTTGCTAAGATTGATTGTCTGATTAGTCTTGGAAATTATTTCTGGAATAGTAGAATCATTTTGAGTTACTTTTTGAATCGATTTATTAAGTCCTTCCGAACTTTCTATTTGAGCTTTGCCTTGCCCAGTCATTTCAGCAATAAGTTGTTTGAGATCAATTTCTGGTTTATTTGTATTTGCTTGTGCAACTTGTGGTTTTGCTTCAGCTACTTCATTACTCTTTATTGAATCTCCTGATTTCGCTTTTGAAACTACTCTGGCTGTACGATTTTCCACGACCGATTCAGTCTTAGCTTCTTTATTGATTTCAGATTTTTGAGAGGCTTGAGCATCCTTTGCATCTGCTCCGTCAATTTTATTATCAGAATCATTAGATGCAGATTGTTCTTCATTAATTTTTTTATTAGCAACTTCCCTCTTAGATTGTTCTTTACTTACTATCTCAGCTGTTCGTGCTGCAAGATCTTTAGGCATTGGATCTACTACAAACATCGAAGCTAAATATTCATCTTGGATGCGATCTGATTTTTTACCTTTATTTGAAAGAGTACCTAAAATTTCAGCAAATTCAGCTGAAACATTCTCAACTTCTCCGATATCAGAAATTTGTGAGTTCCCCAGAGATGAGTTGTTCTTATGTGTTACTGTTAGATTCGGAATTTCCATGAAAGCTTTTCCCTAAAAGACTATTGCTTCCGATAACAAAGCAAAGTCTAGGCCACCTATTAGGGAAAATTACTTATGTAATTTCAAGATCTTAGATAATTAAAGATCCGGATCTTTTAGCCCTTAATTGAAACAATGGGCAAAAAATGCCGAAAAATATGAAAATAGATAACAAGGGACAGAAATACTAAGCGAAATAATTTATATCTTTTTTAGACTCACAATATTTGACTTTTTTCTCTAAACGCAAACTGATTGAGTCACAAGCTATTTTTATTTGGCCTTCCGAGTACCGGCTCGAGTATTGAGTTGCCTTTCTTTTGCAGCTTTCTTTTCTTCGGTTAACTTTGACAACCGCTCAGAAATCACTGCTTGTTGCCTAACAGGAAAACTTTTAATCATTACCTTCTTTTTTTCGAGGTTTTCTTCAGGTGAGGAGCTGTTCTCATTAAGAAAAGCTCTAATTGATTGTTTTTGCTTCTGACTTAAATTTTGATCTTCAAAACTCTTCATAACCTTCTCTTCTTTTGTAGTAGAATCTGCATGGGCAATTTGCGAAATATTAAAAACTATAAGAGAAGCAATTAAAAAGTTTTTCATAAAAATCTCAAGAATATAAACTATATGATTTTCTGACCAAAGATTACCTTACTGCCAAAAATCCCACCAGGAGTACTATTTAGTGCTTTTTTCTCAAAAAGAAGTACTACTGTCGATCCTAAATTAAATGTTCCTACCTTGGTACCAACAGAGATAGAAATTGAGGGATCATAATATTTTTTTTGGATCTTAGGTTCTGAAAAAACTTGATTTCCGATAATCGAGTTATCAAATGAGACAGAAATTTTACCCACATTAGTAGCACCGACCATAACAAGTGCAACCTGTCCCATCTCAGTATTTAAAATAAGACTAACTTTCTCGTTGACCCCAAAAAGATTTTTAATATTGGTAAAAGACCAATCATTCACTGGCCAAAGTTTTCCTGGAATATGAACCAAGGTATGTATCTCTCCACTAACTGGAGAATGTACGTTATGGTAATCACCTGGAGCTAAATAAAAATTAAAATAATATCCGTCTTTAAATGTAGTTTCAAAATTAGAATCTCCCAAAAGATCCCTAATTGAATAATTCTGACCTTTGACATCATGTACCATTCCATTTTGAATTGCCCCACATGATCGTAGAGTTCCATCAACCGGACTAACAATTTTGCCATTAATAGGTCGTATTCCTGGTTTTAAATCTCTTGTAAAAAATTGGGATACAGATTTGTAGGATAAAATATCTAGATTTGATTCTTCCCTCTTTACTCCATATTTATTCGCAAACCAATTAATAATTGGCCTAATAATAAAGGGAGGTCCCTCAATTTCGGCTAATTTTCCGATAAAGAAACTAAGATAATTTTTGGGTAGTAGTTTTGTTAAGGAACTCATGTAGCTTGATGATACTTCCGAAAAACGATGAATTCAACCATATGCGTAAAAAATTATTAAGTGTTATACTTTGAGGATGAAATACTCTTTCCTTTTCACAGTTTTCTACCTTTCTTTTCAACCATTCTTACTTTTGGCACAGCCTCCCCAAGCAAAATCAGCTGAACTTATCTCATTAGAAACCGAAATGCTTGAAGCTCGTTACTTGGCTAGCCCTAAAGAGGAGACAAAAAAGATCCTAATATTGAATTACGAATTTCTAATGCAGAGACAGTGTTCCTCTTCCGATGAAAAGCCAAACTACATAAGCGATCCATGTCAGGTATTGCTCGATAAAACCCTTAAACTTAGTGAAAATAATCTTCGCGCGATCTGTTATCGTGATGGATTTGCTTCTGCTAGATGTAAGGAATTGGCTGGAGAAGTGCCTGCGGTATTAGGCGAAAGTCCATATCAGAAATTAAAGAAAATGCTCGATGCTCCACCTAAAAATCCTGTTTTTGATAGATCTGATGAATTTGATCCGATAAGAGAAAAGGTCAGAGCACTCTCAGATCAACTCCTAAAAGCAAATCTTGATTACAGACAAAATCAATCGACTGATAAAAAAAATATTATGTTACGCATATATTCACAATTGATTCCTTTGGTATGTAAATTCCCTGAGGCTGGTCTTAATTATAACCCAAGTTCTGAATGTATCTCACATACCGAGCAATCTTTAATTCTTGATCCTTACTTTAAATCTGCACTTTGTTTTAAACAGGGTCCAGGATCAAATAATTGCGCTGGAATCTCTTCACAAGGAAACCCTTCAATCGATACACATGTGCCTCGCAAGCAAAATAATGCTGGTTTTGAAGAATTTTAATCTTTCATTAGCAACTTCTGAAATAAAGGTCTGAATAATTATATGTGACATATAATTATAATGGACTTTTATGAAAGGATTTACCCTTATTGAACTTTTAGTAACCATTGCAATCATTGGTATTTTGGCTGCTACAGCAATTCCACAATATTCTCAGTTTAAAAAAAGAGCTTTTGATTCTAGAGCTAGAAGTGATCTAACCCATGTTGCTATAGCTGAAGAAGCTTATTTTTTAGATGGTGAAAAATATCTTTCCTGTACAGATTCAAGTTGTATAAACATTCCTGGTGTGGCCGCAATTTCCGATGGAGTTACCTTAACTATTAATGCAAGTGTTAATTCTTTTACTGGTACGGCCTCACATCAACAAGGAAGCGGCAAAATTTTTCGCTGGGATAGTGATGCCGGTGGTTTGATGAACTAAACGTAAATGCAGCTCGAATAAGTCATGGAGCGCTTTCCTTACTTTTAATTGATGCTCTTCATCAAACATGTCATTAGTTAAAATCTACCAAGCGATAATATTCAGCGACCACCTTTCTAATAAACACCATTTGCTACTTAGGAAAAGCTTTCTAGCGCTTTTACAAATAACTCGAAATCTCGATCTGAGGTTCCTGGAAAATTGGCAATACGGATGTGTTTATCTTTAAATTTTCCATAGCCGCTACCAACAATAAATCCTTCTGAATTTAAAAATTGTGATAATTTTTCTGTGTTCGATCCTGTATCAATGCAAAGAACAGTATCGGAGCGATTAACAGGATTTTTTACAAAAACAGAAGCAAATTTAGTTTTTTCTATAATAGAGTACAGTCGGCTGGCTCGATCCTTGATTTTCGTTCGAATTGTTTCAATACCACTTTTTAAAAGATCTTCTAGCACGGTGCCCAGTAAATAAATTGCTAATATATTGGGAGTCTCTGGAGTTTGCGATTTTAATGACCACTCGTAAAGCTCAACAAAACGATGATAACTTCCTGTTATAATCCTTTTACTTTCCAATTCTTGAGATCTTTTCAAGCACTTTGGCCCAACAATCATTACACCAAGTCCCGCAGGTAATCCGAAGCATTTCTGCACTGAGAAAAAAGCACAATCAATCAAATTATAATCAAAATCAGGATATGGGGCGGAGGAGACCATATCAACAACAAGCAATTTATCTGGGTGAGATCGCTTTAATTCCTCTATTTCCTGGACTTGTAACATAAAGCCAGTACTAGTCTCATTATGAGTCATACAGATAAGCTCTGTATCTTTTGGAATCTTGATGCTCCTCAAATCGAAACCATTACCAAGAGCAGATTCCTGCTTAACTGGAGATTTACCAAGATCTTTAGCGATACTAAAGAATCTCGCGGAAAAAGAGCCATTAACAAAATGAAATGAGTTTTTTTCTACACAGCTCTCAAGCACTCTTTCCATGGCTTCAGTTCCTGAGGCCACAAAAAATACAGAGTGACTATCTGGAATATTAAGTAATTCTTTAAGGGATTTTATAGTTTTTTGACTTAACTCGTCAAACTGCTTTGAGCGATGGGACCAAGAAAAGATCTTTTCATTTAATGCGTAAGTTAGAGCAGGCTCAATAACTGGATGAAGTTCTGTAGGACCGGGGGTTAGATAAATATGTTTCATAGGCAGTTGGGACGGAGCCCAATTAAATTAATATTTAATTGGGCTCCGTCCCTATTTATTAATATAAAACTCGAAATTTTATTGTCTCAGGAATCTCCTTAAGTTCGCTGACGATACTATCATTGTCTTTCTTATTTACGTCAGTAATTACATAACCTATCTGCTCATTGGTCTTAAGATATTGACCCAAGATATTCATTTTGCCTTTGGCCAAAATTCCATTTATTTGAGCTAAAATGCCCGGGACATTGGAATGCACATGTAAAAATCTATGTGCTTTTTGTAGGGTAGGAAGTTGAATGTTCGGAAAATTTACAGATCCAAAAGAACTGCCAGTGTTTATATACTCAATCAATCTTGCGGAGACATATTGGGCGATGTTGCGCTGAGCTTCGAGAGTACTTCCTCCGATGTGAGGAGTTAAAATTACATTTGGCAAACCACGCAAGTTACATAAAAACTCTTCTTTATTACTTAGTGGTTCATATGGATAAACATCTAAACCTGCACCTGCAACCCTGCCTTCTTTAATTGCTGCTGCTAAAGCTTCAATATCAACTACATTGCCTCGACTAAGGTTTAGAAAGATTGTTCCACGCTTCATCGAGGAAAACTCTCTTTTAGAAATAAAATGTTTATTTGAAGTTCTACCATCTATATGGATTGTAACTATGTCTACAGTCTTTAAAAGCTCCGCAAGTGTCCGGCATTTTTTCGCATTTCCCAAAGACAATTTTTCGGTAACATCATAATAGAAAACTTCCATTCCCAAAGATTCCGCAATAACAGAAAGTTGAGATCCAATATTGCCGTAACCAACAATGCCCAATTTTTTTCCACGTACTTCAAAGCAACCACTGGCGGATTTCTGCCATTTTCCAGCATGCAATTCAGTACTAGATTCAAATGTTCGGCGCATAAGCATTATGATTTCACCGAGAGCAAGCTCAACTACACTTCTGGTGTTACTATAAGGAGCATTAAAAACAACTACTCCTTGCTCTGAGCAAGCAATAGAATCAATCTGTTCAGTTCCAATACAAAAAGCCCCAATACCAATTAACTTAGAGGCATTTTTTAAGGCTTCTTTTGTAACTTTTGTTTTAGACCTAATTCCCAATAATGAAACATTTTTAATTTCATTTGCTAGATCCTTTTCTGAAAGTGCTTCTGGTATACTTTTCACAGAGTAGCCTTCCGCACGTAATGCTTCAAGTCCTTGTGGATGCACACCTTCCAGCATCAATGCCACCATCTTACTTTTTGGATAAGATAATTTGGCTGGAATCTTATAGTCATAAAGAACCTCGTCAAAGCTTTTTGCCACCCGATCGGCTCCCTTTACAACAACGGCTCGTTCAATGTTTTCAGTATAGGCGATGAATTCCTTCACTAATCCGGATTCCTTCATTTGCAAATCCGTGAAGCCATCACCAATTACAATTACAGATTTTTTCGGTTTTAGTGCAATTAGTTGGGCAACTTTTCCAGATTCTTGAGACAAAAGATTTTTCTTATCAAATCCAATAATTTTACGATCTTCACTAAAAATAAAAGTATTTGCAAATACTCGATCTTCCCGAAGTCCAAGTTCTTTAATAACGGGAACGACATACTCACGAAAGCCACTTGTAAATACATAAATATTACTTGCATTTTTTTTCAAGAAAGCACGATTTCGTTTAAAGGAAGGGGAAATTTTCTTTTTTAAAAGCTTAGTTAACTTTTCAAGATCTAATTTTGTAGCCTGAAGAAGTGCCAGTCTTTCAGAAATAGATTCAGTAATAGAG
>JAWXBT010000410.1:0-2814 GCA_034440315.1 bacterium | reverse complement strand
TTTTGTTGAAGATGATCTTGCTATCGCAATCATAAAGAAAGTAGCAGGTCAATTACGTATTTCCAAACATGTCTCTGTACAAAGATTCGGTGCTGCTACAAATTGTTTTACAGTTCTAGCGGGGTTACGTCTACGTGGTGAAGATTGTGATAATAGTATTTTTGTATTAGATGGAGATATCTATCGAACTCAAGAAGAACAACAAAAACGGTTAGAGGCTGTTTTGACTGGAAATGATGAACAGGCAATATTACTTCGTGAGTCTAGTCTTGCGAAAATAAAATGTTTAAATCTTCCAGAAAACACTGCGCCTGAAAAATATATTCACAGTATTATTATCAGATTAGAAGATACTGACGATGAAGAGCGTAATGAAATAATTGAAGTCGCCAAGCAGATTATAGCTGTTGATAACAGCCATAAGTTTGTAGATGACATAATACAAAGACTTGACTGGAATAGAGATGTTGGATTATCAAAAATAATTGACCTGATTAGCTCTACTCAAGAATGGACTAATTATGTTTCTAATATTCATGATTGGTTAACTTTAAAGAAAGCATTGGTGCAAGAGACTATATCTTAGGATGTCTAAACCATTGCATTGCAGTGGACAGAAGGGAGATTTTGATTTTGTGGTTAATCTATCTTTGCTATTTCAATATGAAACGATTCATCTTTTTGGAGTTAAATAAGTTTTACAACAATGAAGTCCATCCCCTTTGATAAAAAAAAGCACCTATATAGAAACGAAGCCTTTGCTGAACTGGTTAAAGATGCAGTTAGGTTCTTTAACGGTACTCCCGTTCATTCCCTTCCACCTCCTGAGACTTTTCTGGGAACAGGAGTTTATGCCCTTTATTACATTGGTCAGAATCCCCTTTACAGAAAATATTCAGAGTTAAATCGACTTGCCTATAACTACCCCATATACGTTGGCAAAGCGGTTCCAAAAGGATGGCGGCAGGCTCGTATTTCAGACAACTCCCTAAATCAGTCCCGTGAACTGAACAACCGTTTGAGAGAGTATAGCAGAAATATTGTAGTTGGTGCAGGACTTTCCCTTCAAGAGTTCATGTGCCGTTTTGTCATTTTAGAGGATGAAGGATCAGACATGATCGGCACAATTGAGGCAGCTCTGATCAAGCTGAATCAACCGCTTTGGAATGTTGCTGTGGACGGATTCGGAAATCATGATCCCGGACGGGGACGATACGAGCAAGCAAAATCGGACTGGGATGTAATCCATTCAGGAAGATCTTGGGCGGAGCGTTGTAATGGTATACCCAAAGATGAAAGCATCATACTTGCAAATATTGAACGTCATCTCAAAAGTATCGGGGGACAACTATGAATTCCCTTGAGCTATTTTCTGGTGCAGGTGGTTTGGCAAAAGGGCTTGAATTATCAGGCTTAAAACACTCCACACTTGTTGAGCTTAATAGAAATGCTTACGCCTCTCTTTGTGAAAATTTCGAGCCAAGAAAAATTTTTTTTGGAGATGTAAGAGACTTTAATTTAGAAGTATTAGACAATATTGAGATTGTTGCGGGTGGACCTCCATGTCAGCCGTTCTCACTTGGTGGAAAACATAAAGCAGATCGGGATAACCGCGATATGTTTCCTTATGCCATACGCGCGATCGAAAAGCTTCAACCAAAGGCTTTCATATTTGAAAATGTTAAAGGCTTACTTCGCGGAACATTTGCTGATTACTTCGAGTACATTATTCTTAGATTAACCTATCCAAATCCGATCGCAGAAGTAACCTTGGATTGGCAGCAACATCTAGGTGAACTCCGTAATGTCAGCCAGTGGTCTTATACGGGAACAAAATATAACGTTCAATTTAAGTTAATCAACGCAGCAAATTATGGAGTACCGCAAACCCGCGAGCGTGTAGTAATTGTGGGGATTAGATCTGATTTAAAGTGCCTCTGGGCATTCCCACCAGAAACGCATTCAGCAGAAAAACTGTTTTGGGATATGCGCGTTACAGGAGAATACTGGGAAAGGCACAAGGTATGCAAATCTAAACGCCCACAAATAGACAAATCGGTGGAAGATAAAATATCCAAACTTACAGAGAAGTACGGGATGTTTGAGCCAACCTTGATGCCTTGGCAAACAGTCCGAGATGCTTTAAATAATCTGCCAGATCCGAAGTCTAATCATGGAATAAGTGACCACATATTCCGTGATGGAGCACGCATCTATCCAGGACATACAGGCAGTACCTTAGACTCACCTGCAAAAACGATTAAAGCTGGAGATCACGGTGTTCCTGGTGGAGAGAACATGATTCGCTTTCCTGATGGGAATGTTCGGTACTTGACAGTATTTGAAGCAAAACTACTTCAAACTTTTCCTCATGACTTTGTGATTAAAGGTGTTTGGGGAGAAGCTATGCGACAGATTGGCAATGCAGTTCCTGTTCGACTTGCTGAGACAATAGGCCATGAACTCGTAAAAACACTAAACACAGTAAGGTGCGCTTAAAAAGTCGAATGAAATAGTAAGAACTCATTCCCGCAACTTGGTCGATCTCGACAATCGTCTTGACTGAGGTAGCTCTGCCCGATCGCCTCCAATTCGATTTCATTAAGCAAAGAATTCCGTCAGCTTATACAAATTGACAATTTCGCGTCTAACTGCCTCGCCAACCTTAAATCTCTTAGCGATAACTCCTCTGCAATCAAGAGTTCCGCCTGCTGCTTGATCCGATCTTGACGCTCTTGAGGTAATTGACTTAACTTCTCTTGCAATGTTCTTCCCATGATGATTTCCTATCTCTTGAATTTCTTTAAATGTTGC
>JAWXBT010000409.1:0-25093 GCA_034440315.1 bacterium | reverse complement strand
CTCATCTACATTTTCTTTGGACTACTGGTCGGAAGATTTCTAAACGTGTGCATATACAGAATTCCGGCAGCTCGTGAGGAATTTTATGAAGAGTCCCCATACGGCCGCGATCCAAATTCAAAAAAAATAGATCTTAAATTTCTATATCCAAGACATTCAATTTGCCCCTCATGTAAAAACAAACTTTTATTTTGGCATAATATTCCACTGCTTAGTTGGCTACTTCTTAAAGGTAAATGTGCCTTTTGCAGTACAAAAATTTCAGTTCGTTATCCAGTTGTTGAATTACTAACGGCTATTCTTAGCGTATTAAGTTTTTCTAATTTTGGATTATCCTTAACTGGATTAATTATTTTTGCATTTTCCGCAGCTCTCTTAGTGATTGCTTTTATAGATTACGATTACTATATAATTCCCAACGTAATATCCCTTCCTGGAACCGGTATTTGCTTTGGACTGGCCGTAATTAATCAATTCTGCGGAATTTTTGACTCTCCGATTGTTCCCGGAATTAGTGATTCACTTTGGGGAATTCTCATTGGAGGCGGATTTCTTTGGATTGTTGCTGAATTTTATCTCCGTGTACGTAAAATCGAAGGATTGGGCATGGGAGATGTAAAGCTTTTAGCCATGACAGGGGCACTCCTCGGCGCACCAGGAGCCTTTTACACTATATTTATAGGCTCTGTTTTTGGCTCAATCATCGGAATTGGCTTAATAATATTTACTAAACGGAGTGCCTCACAACATATTCCGTTTGGTCCTTATTTAGTTGTAGCAACTCTTATTTACATATTCTCTGGAAATGAATTAATCCAAGCTTGGGTTGGCTTAGTTACAGGTAATATGGGGGCAGAAAATGGGTTTTAAACAATATGAGTAAAAAAGAAAAATTAAATATCTTATTAATTGAAACTCATGAGGCTATTTCAAAAGCACTCATGACTTGTTTTACAGAATCAGGACATCAGGTAACATTAACTAATACAAATCAAAAAGCTATAGAACTTAAAAAAAGTATTAAATTCGATCTTATCCTTGAAGATATAAAAGAAAAATTAGATAGCGAAGATAGAACACTCGATAAAGATTCCGAATATAACTTTTCAAATATCATCTCTCAAAGTAAGCCCATGCAGGATATCTTTGAGACAGTTAAACGACTTTCAAATTTCAAGACTACAATCTTAATTTCAGGTGAGTCTGGCACAGGTAAAGAACTATTAGCTCGGGCGATTCATTTTAATTCCACTCGTGGCAAGAATAAATTTGTAGCAATCAATTGTGGTGCAATTCCAGAAAGTCTTATTGAAAGTGAACTTTTTGGCCATAAAATGGGTTCTTTTACTGATGCAGTTCGCGATCGTATTGGTCTTTTCGAAGAAGCTAATGGCGGTACTATTTTCTTAGATGAAATTGGAGAACTACCTCTTCATTTGCAAGTAAAACTTTTACGTGTTTTACAAGAACAATCTATTCGCCCAATCGGAGACGAGAGTGATAGAAAAATCGATGTAAGAATTTTAGCAGCATCGCATCGTAATTTAGAGCAAAGTGTAAAAGAAGGAAACTTTAGGGAAGATCTCTTTTATAGATTAAATGTAGTGCATATTCATCTGCCATCATTACGAGAACGTCCGGAAGACATTTCAGTTTTAGTTAAGCATTTTATTAAGAAACATAATAAGAAACTTAACACTAAAGTTTTGGATGTTGATGATGAAGTCTTACGTTGCTTTCTACAATATCCATGGAAAGGAAATATACGAGAGCTTGAGAACGCAATTGAAAGAGGGCTTATTTTGTCCGAAGGTAGCAAAATCACTATTGAGTATTTACCTGAGAAAATAAGAGAGGCTTATGCAATTCAGAAGAATCATGGAATAAATCTGAGCAAATCATTTGATGATGACAACCTCTCTGTGAAACAGAAGGTTAAAGACCTTGAAACAAGACTAATCCTACGAGCCTTAGAAAAAACCCACGGCAACAGAACTCATGCAGCCAAGCTACTTGAAATAAGCCACCGGACTCTGCTTTATAAACTCAAAGAGTATGATCTTGGAGAGGCTTTTAAATAAAAAATACAAAATAATAAACCTAATAATCTATAGTAACTATCTAAAGTCTTTGCCGAAAGCAAAAGCTTTAAAGAGTTACTATCCCCCGGAGGGATAATAAATAGTGTTCTTCATTTTCAAAAATCATAGCTAACTCGAAGGGTTAACTAGAAAGAAGGTTTAGCCTAGTCTCCATTGCTATGTATAGTGATTCGGCAAAAACTTTTGAAAAACACTATAGCTCTCTAGGTCGAAAATTTAAGGCTAGGGAAAAATTCTTTCCTGCAAATTTGAATACTACTCCGTACAATCAAAGAAACTTGAAATTATTAGGAATATTTTCTTATAATACAAAAAGCTTAAGCATATTTTCTTTAAAGATAACCATAATGAAAAATATTATTTTGATTTTTATTACCTCCTTGATTCTAGTCTCTAATATTACTGCCGAAGAGATCTATAAGTGGATTTCTGAAGATGGTGTTGCTCACTATTCTAATAAAAAAGTTGCTGAGCCTAAAGCCCAACTTGCAAATCTACCAAAATTAAATAAAGGGGATTTTAAAGTTGGCTCAGTAAACGGAATGACCTGCGATAAACATGGTGGAATTAATTGCCAGGCTGGTCCAGATGTCGATGGATCCGTTGTTTGTATTGATGGATTTGCAGGGGCAGTTGCACCATTTAAACAGAACTGTAGCTCAGCAAAACTAAAAATTAGTGATATCAGCGCACCAGATACACTTGGAAGAATAAAAGTTTTTGTAAGAAACAACAAATCAGTTGCTGCAAAAACACCAGCTCTAATTTTTACAAGTAACGAGGGTGCTAAGCTAAAATTAAAAGGTCCAGATGAAATTGCTCCGTATGAAATGGCAGAATTTAGTATGATTTCTTCTGCCCTGGCCAAAAATAATGAAACTCCAACCGAATCTCAATTTAGTATCAGTTGCGCAAATTGTGACTAGCATTTTACCTTAGTAAATACGCATAGTTATTATTTCTAAATCTCTAAATGAACCTTAAGTGATGTCTCACCATCTAAAATCTAAAGTTTAGTCAGTATTATTACGATCTTAAATTAGATACTCAACTAAACAGATCGGATTTATAGATGAGCATTAAAAGCTCTAAAAATCATTCAAAACAACAAGGCTTCACAATAATTGAGCTAATAGTCGTATTTTCGATTATTGGAATTTTCGTTCTCATCGCAACTCCTAGTATGACAACATTAATGCAAGCCAATGCAAAACGAGCTGCTCGTGAAATGTTTCAAGCTGATCTCTTAAGACTAAGATCCATGGCTATTTCTAATAATGCGAGAGGCATTGTAACATTTGGAGCAAGTAGCACTTCTTACACATTAGGACTTGATTACTACCCCTACAATATTCCAGACAATGCCGATACAACCACAGCAAGAGGAACATTGCCCAGAAATGTTACTACTGCTGGTTCCAAAAGAATTGTTTTTAACTCAAGAGGATATACTATTGTTAATGCAGGAACTGTAACAACTGCAAACATAACCTTTGCTTACTCTGGTAGCACTTATGCTACAGCCACACTTAATCAAACTGGAGTTCTTCAATAAAACTCCTTGGCAAATCTTGAGACTTTGAGATTATGCTTGTGACAGATTTAAATTTATAAAATGCAAAAAAAGTGAGAAAAAAGATACCTCTCAATCATAAGGGATTTACATTAATTGAGCTACTCGTCTCTCTAGTAGTTGGCTCAATTGTAATTCTTTCTGCCTCTAAATTATATTTCAGTACTGTTCAAACTTATCACGATCGGCGCATAAAGACTGAAGCCGATGAGACAGCAAATACAATCTTGCAAATGATGGTGTTTGATATCAGAAATGCTGGCAACGAAATTCCAGATGTAATGAACTGGAACATGTCATCTGGCCTAGCTGATGATTATATTTATCCACTACTTGCAGTAAATTCAACTAGCTCAAATTTACAATTACACATGTCTGATTCTGCAACCTGCACTGTTCTTGTTGCAGATTACGACGCTTCCGCAGGAATGGATGTTGAGATTAATGATTCTCTTTTATCCGCTGGTGACATCATTACCATTAACGGAATTCAAGCTGGATATGAAAACGCACTATCTGGAACAATAAATAAAGTTCTCGGAAGTGGCCCATATACTGCAACACTTGCTACATCAACTTATTCTGGAACTCCGATATTTCCCGATGGCAGCTATCTTTGCCAAATAAAGGTTCTAATTTATACATCCAACCCAGCATGGACAGGCATATATTTCGATGACGGAGAGGTCGGAACTATCGTTGCAGCAAACACCACATTCTCCGTTGCATATCTTGATGTCTCCGGAGCTGTCGTTGCCATGAGCAATTCCAATGTTAGAAATACGATCACTACTCTTGAACTTACTGTATACGCAAGAGGTGCAAAATCACTAATCGATGGTTCGACATATACTGCTTGGGCCAAACAACAGGTGGCAATTAGACATCTATTATCCTCTCGATATCAGAGCTGGTAGTAAAAAAATCTCATCTTGATTCAATCATATAAGTAATGATTTTCAATTAAAATGCTCATTCTAGAGACATTTTAAGCAAATAAATTAATAACACTTAATTGAGCAGCATTTAATGTCATTAAAAGTGCCATGATCTTCGACTTGTCCTACCTAGCACCGCATAAGCGGACGTAGTAGGAAGACCGACTGAAGATCGGGCGTAATAGGACTTTCTAATAAGTTAATCTTACGTTCTTTTTCATAAAAATATTTTGGTAGAAGCAAAAGTCAACACTGACCTTTTTGGGTAATTTTTTAACTCAAAAAGGTCAGTGTAGATCCCTAATCAAAAAGGGTTTTTGTGGAGCGAAACACTCCACTCATTGACTTTATTCAACGGCACTTCCGCTGTTGAATGGCAGATGAACCGCGAAAATGGCAGAAGCGCGAAAGCGCGAAATGCCACTTCCTTGGAGGGAAGTCATGAAGAACGCATTGCATTCGAAGCTCGAGAAGTTCATGGGTCGTGAGATCGAAGGGCGGGAGCTCAAGTAGATCCTCGATCGCGCCGAGAGACACTCTCGGTACGCAGGATCCTCGGCCGAAGGGCTCGATCTGGATCACGTGATCGCCATCGGAGAAATCCAGCGGCGGACTTCCAATCGGCGCGCCATCCGGGTCGACCAACAGACCAAGTACCATCGGGACAGCATCGAGCACGACCTCGCTCACCCCATGATGGATATGAAGGCGGTCAGGCGAGCCAGAGGTCACTCGAAGCAGGCCCTCTCCGTCTGAGATGATCACAGTCGTGCGGTAGAATCAAAGCCCGAAACAGGCCAAGATTCTATCGCACGACGATTCTCTCTTTTCATCTACACGTCAATGCCTCTACTTCCATTTGGAGGTTTTTTTACAGGTGGGATCTACGCTGATCATGTTTTTTAATTACCTTTCTGCGATCTAATAAATATTACCATTCCCTAAGTATCAATTTCGCTTCTAACTCCTCGATAATATTCGACTTAACTATCTATAATTATTAGGTAAATTTATGCCGAATATACCTATAGAAAACTCATCTAAATAATGAGGCTCTCCGTCTTTAACTGGACTCATATGCTGCCCAATAAGACCATAGAAAAACTTATTCGTATTCTAAATCTCGATATAAAACGAGCTGAAAAGATGCATCTGCAAGGTTTCCCTGCCACTTATTTTTGCTCTTTGCTCCTAAGAGATACTGAGTGGTTCAACACCTGGGCACGAGGTGGTTCGGTAGTGCGCCGCAAAGCCGATCATACCCGAAATATTTTATGTGATCTTAGAGTCGGTTCTTATAAATACGATCAAGTAATGAATGGTGGTCTAGATGACAACAGCGAAGAGAATGAATCCTACGATCACGTAACCGTTCCAATTGATGATACTTGCTATGATGGTTTACGACTGAGTATTTGGAGACTCCTCGAAGCAAAATATCGTGAAGCTGTTTCTGACTTTACGAGGCGCAGACATCAAGCTCTCAATTCAATCGATCAGAACAAAAATTTTGTTTCATTCACCAAATTGCCAGCCATAAAACATATTGAGCAAAAGGGTCCGGAAAATGTAAATGAAGAATACTGGGTAAAATATTGTCGCGAGGCTTCGCGCTGGATTTCAAAATTACCTGGAGTTGTTGGCGGCTGGGTTGAATTTGATGCAATGCATGTCACGAAAATATTTGTCAATTCTGAAGGCTCAATAATTGTTCAACATGAAAAGGTGTTTTCCTTAATTGCCACCATGCGTAATATGAGTAAAGAAGGAGCAAGTCCAGAGCAAGATTTAGTATTTAATTGTGGAACTCAAAAAGAGATGCCTGACATGAGAACACTTAAAAAACTTCTGAGAAATAAATATAAAAAACTAATTAGTTTATCCCGTACCAAAAAAATACCAGCTTTTTCCGGACCTGCCCTTTTATATCCACTACCTGCTGGAATTTTACTTCATGAAGCTTTCGGACACAGACTCGAAGGGAGTCGCCTTTTATCTTCTTATGAGGGTCGAACATTCGAAGGTCAAATTGGAAAAAAGATCTTAGATGCCAAATTAACTATTAAAGATAATCCTCGACAGAAAAAATTCAGAGGTCAGGTATGTATTGGTTCATACGACTATGATGATGAAGGAACACCCGCTGCGAATACTTTACTTGTTCAAGATGGAATCTTAGAAGGATTCTTAAGTACAAGAGCCTCATATCTTAAAAAGGGTTTTAAACCCAATGGTCATGCTCGAAGTAAAAAACATGAACGAGCAATTAGCCGCATGGGCGTATTCATGGTGGAAAGTTCAGAAGGAAAATCCTTAAAAGAGCTTCGAAAAATGTTAATCGAGGAAATAAAAGCCCAAGGCAAACCTTACGGAATTATTATTTATGAATCAAATGGTGGTGAGACTGGCACTACACATCATGAATTCCAAGGCTTTCAAGGCGAAATAGCCTATGCCACGATTATTTATCCTAACGCTAAAGAAGTTACTGTTTCCGGCTTAAATTTTGTTGGTACTCCCCTTCAAGCTTTAAATAATATTATGGCAATTGGGGACGAGCAGGAGATAAACAATAGTTATTGTGGTGCCGAATCTGGATTCATACCAATTACTACGATTTCTCCTGCAATTTTGCTAAACACTTTGGAGCTTCAAGCTAGAGGCGACGATCTAACACCTCCGTTTATTTTACCTAGACCAAGGACAAGTTAGCAGATAGCCCAGCTAACTCATATCAACATATTCCTGCCCCTTTGCTATCAGTTTTAAAGGAGATATAATGTTTTTCAAAAGTCTTTGCTGAATCACAAGATATGGCAATGGAGACTAAGTTAAATCTTGTTTCTTGTTAACCCGAAGGGTTAACTATGATTTTTGAAAATGAAAAACACTATTTATTATCCCTCCGGGGGATAGTAACTTTCTTAACCCTTTGCTTTTCGGCAAAGACTTTTGAAAGTTACTATATAGTGAGCGCCTCATATTTTTTTAGGTAATAATCATGGCTGAGCAATACATCTACACAATGCATAAGGTCTCTAAGACCTATCCTCCTGAAAAGAAAGTCTTACGCGATATCAGCCTCTCCTACTTTTATGGGGCAAAAATTGGTGTGCTTGGCCTAAACGGCTCTGGTAAATCAACCCTTCTAAAAATCATGGCTGGAGTTGAAAAAGACTTTGTAGGAGACGCTAGGGCTGCTGAAGGAACTACTGTTGGTTACCTGCCTCAAGAACCTGAACTTGATAACAGTAAAAACGTAAAAGAAAACGTCATGGAAGGTTTAGGTGAGATTTCCAAACTATTAAAACGCTTCGAAGAAATTAACCAAAAATTCTCAGATCCGAACTTAGATCCAGATGCAATGCAAACCTTGATCGATGAACAAGCTTCTGTTCAAGAAAAAATCGAACATTTAAATGGCTGGGAACTTGATCACACTCTGGAAGTGGCAATGGATGCTTTAAGATTACCACCACCTGATAGCTCAGTTGAAAAACTATCCGGAGGAGAGCGTCGCCGAGTTGCTCTTTGCAAACTACTACTTCAAAAACCTGACATTTTGCTTTTGGATGAACCAACAAACCATCTTGATGCGGAATCAGTACAGTGGCTTGAGCATTTCTTGCATGACTATCAAGGTACTGTCATAGCCGTAACTCATGATAGATATTTTCTAGATAATATTGCTGGCTGGATTTTAGAATTAGATCGTGGTCACGGAATTCCATGGAAGGGAAACTATTCTTCTTGGTTAGAACAAAAGAAAAATAGACTTAAACAAGAAGAAAAACAGGAAAGCACTCGTCAAAAAACCTTGGAAAGAGAACTTGAGTGGATCCGAATGTCCCCTCGTGCTCAACAAGCAAAAAGCAAGGCTCGTATTAGTGCTTACGAAAAGCTTCTTAGTACAGAAACAACTCAAAAAATCTTGGATATGGAAATTTTCATTCCTCCAGGACCACGCTTGGGCGAGCTTGTTATCCAAGCAGATAAAGTTACAAAATCTTTTGGTGATAAGCTGTTATTTGAAAATTTTTCATTCTCTATTCCTCCGGGTAGTATAGTTGGGATCATTGGAGCCAATGGAGCTGGTAAAACAACTCTTTTTAAAATGATTTCTAATCAAGAAAAACCAGATACCGGAACATTCAAAGTCGGAGAAACAGTAAAGCTCGGCTACGTAGATCAGATGCGTGACACCTTAGATTCGAATAAAACTGTCTTTGATGAAATCTCAGGTGGTCTTGAAACCATGAAAGTTGGAAATCGTGATATTAATTCCAGAGCCTACTGTGCAAAATTTAATTTTACTGGTTCAGATCAGGGCAAAAAAGTCGGCGTTCTTTCTGGTGGAGAACGAAATCGAGTTCATTTAGCAAAACTTCTTAAAGGTGGAGCAAACGTCTTACTTTTAGACGAACCGACTAATGACTTAGATGTAAATACTCTTCGAGCACTTGAAGAGGCACTTTTAGAGTTTGGCGGTTGCGTTTTGGTCATCAGCCATGATCGTTGGTTCCTTAACCGTATTGCTACTCACATAATGTCTTTTGAGGGAGACAGCCAGGTCGCATTTATTGAAGGCAACTTCCTTGAATACGAAGAGGATAAAAAGAAACGACTAGGTGCAGAATCAATTCAGCCTAAACGAATAAAGTTTAGAAAGTTGATGCATAATTAAATAGGGACGGAGCCCAATTAATTATTAGATTAATTGGGCTCCGTCCTGCTCTGTAAAAATGGAGGTATCCGTAAGTTAAAAGGATTGATACCCAAGTTAGAGCTTAAGTTAGCTTTGCTAATAACGATTATAAGGCCTTTTCACCGGTGAAGTGATTTTTCTGTTCATTCTTAAAACATAGGCTTCTTAACTTTGCCGCCACCGGTAACTTCAGATTAGAAAAAACATAAATAAAGCCGATCCACTGTGACGATTTGCCAGGAACTGCTTTCAATAACGTTTATATTTGAAAAGATGGTGGCAGTTTTTTAAATTCTAAAAATCTTAAGGAATTTCAGTTCACCGGTGAAAAGATCTTATAATTGTTATCGGCGAAGTTTGCTTACAATCTTAACCACTTTAAGTAAGGAAGAATTTCATTGGAATCATTTATATTCATTAAATCAGAAAATATGCCCTAATTTGTTTAGGTTTAGGTGCCCTTTCTACAGAGCAGCTCCATCCCTATTTAATTCCACGAATCCGATCTTCTAATCCATCAACCGTATGAGCAATACCTTTGGCTGCTTTATCTATGGCTTCAAGTGCTTGTACTGTCGTAGAAGAAAGCTCCTTAGCTGTTCTAGCTACAAAAACCATGGAAACAATTTCTTGAAGTGGATTATTGATATCGTTTCTAATATCGGCACCTAACTTTTTAACAATTTCATTTCGTGGAACTGAGGCAATATTAGAAACATTATTAAAATATCGTACTGAACTATAAACATTCCCGAATTCAATTTCATGCTTAACAGCTGCTAGATCTTCATCACCCACCACAACCAAGTCAGGAGGTGACTCCATCTCTTCACATACAGGTATTAAGCTAGAAAACGATCCATCTGGCATCATTGAACTAGATACGACTAAGTCGATTTTACGACGTTTCAAAATCCACTTCGCTATCTCAAGTCCAGGAGCGTACATGATCGAACAATTTGGCATTTTTAAAGTAATTGCCAAAGTAATCTCTTTGGCCATTGTAAAACTAGAGTTGATTACTAAGGCCGTACATTCTTTTTCAAATTTTTGAGATTCTTCACTTTGCAACGAATCTAATGTTTCAACTTTTTGAGGTGATTCTAAATTGATTTTGACGAAACGCCTTTTAAAGGCAGGCCTGCGACTAAATTCCGAATGAACATTCTTGTAGACGAGATTTTCTTTCATCGTACTATAGAGATGCAAATTAAATAGGGACGGAGCCCAATTAATTTAATAATTAATTGGGCTCCGTCCCTATTTAATGATAAATGAGATCAAGTTATATGTCTTTTGAACAAGAAATTCTATCAGGTGAAAGATTTCAATTTGGTGAAAACTGGTCTCGCTTTATTTCCGTTCTTAATGATGAACGCATTAAGATTGCCCAAGATAGCTTAAGCTCAATGTTAGAGCTCCCTTCCTTAAAGAATAAAAGTTTTTTAGATATCGGATCAGGTAGTGGCCTTTTCTCCCTTTGCGCCTATCAATTAGGTGCAAATGTCTCTTCTTTTGACTACGATCCAAATTCAGTTGGTTGTACCCAGGAATTAAAGTCTCGATATTGCAAAGACGACTCTCGATGGCAAGTTCAACAAGGCTCAATTTTAGATCAAAATTTTCTAGATCAAATCTCATCTGAAAATAATCAATTTGATATAGTTTATTCCTGGGGCGTACTGCATCACACTGGGAGCATGTGGCAAGCAATTAAAAATGCGACTACCCTAGTTAAACCAAAAGGTACTTTCTATTTAGCAATTTACAATGACCAAGGTATTTTTAGTTTTATCTGGAAAATTATCAAAAAAGTTTACTGCCTCCTTCCCGATGTTTTTAAATGGATTATTTTATTCCCAACTTTCGTTGTAATGTGGCTACCAAAAACTATTTACGACATATTGAGGGGTAAAGGTCTAAGTCGCTGGCGTGAATACCACAAATCTCGTGGCATGAGCCCCTGGCACGATGTCGTTGATTGGGTTGGTGGATATCCATTTGAAGTTGCAACGCCTGCTGCAATAGATAAATTCTTATCAGATCTTGGTTTTGAAAAGAGGAAAGTAAAACCAAAAGGTATTCTACATCATGGATGTTGTGAATACGTCTATCAGCGTCTCGTTTAAAGAATAACAATGAATGATCCAATTGAACTAACTAAACAACTCGTTGCCATAAATTCTGTTAATCCATTTTTGACTATCACAAACAATAATAGGCAAATCGGTATTGGATCTGAAAGCATTATTAATGAATTCATTGAGGATCAATTAAAATCCCTTGGCTTTGATGTCGAACGACAAATCATTGAAGAGGAAAGGACATTGCAAATTGCAGATAGAGAAATTCATATTCCTGCTCGCTGGAATATCTTAGCAGAAAAAGGAAAAGCTAAAGAATCGATCTTATTTTACGGACATTCCGATACCGTAGATGTCAAAAATGGTTGGAAAACCGATCCTTTCATAATCTCAGAAAACATTGTTGAAGATCGTAGCAGACTTTATGGACTCGGTGCCAATGATATGAAGTCTGGCTTGGCAGCAATTATCTGCGGAGCTGGTAGTACTCTGTCAAAAAATTTAAAAATAAAGATTGCAATTTTAGTAGATGAAGAGTTTTGGTCATTTGGTGCCACAAAACTTTGTGAGTCTAATTTTCTTAAAGATGTAAAACTGGCTATTGCTCCCGAGATCGGCGAGGGCGGTAACGATCCTGATATTCAATGGCTAGGCCTGGGTCGATTGGGCCGGAGTGAATTTGAATTTGAAGTAATAGGAAAATCTTGTCACGGGGCTGATGCTTTTATTGACGAAACTGCCATTAATGCAGTACATGAAGCAATAAAAATTGAAGCAGCAATTGTAAATTATTGTGAATCCACAAAAAAGGAATTCATTAATGATGGCATGAAAGCTCTTAATTCGGCTTACATTAATTCACATTCTGGCGGTCGTGCGATGCTCAGCCTTCCAGATAAGGCATGTTTTATTCTCGATAGAACTTATTTACCTGGAGAAGATCCGAATTCAACACTTGCTGAATTAAAAGAACTTCTAATTCAGCTTAAAACAGATGGGGAAATTTATCCAAGAACTGCAGCAAGTGTTAAAGAGCGATCTCGTCCGACTCCATCATGTAAACCGTATTATTTCTCATCAGAAACACCTGCAATAAAATCTGTTTTAAAAATCGTAAAAAATTTATCACCTAAATACGAACTTGGCATTGGACGAAGCGTAGCTGATGAAAATAGGATTGCCGAACTTGGAATTCCCACTTTAGTTCTTGGACCACATGGACGCGGAAGTCACACTTCAAATGAGTGGGTTGATAAGGAAAGCATAAAAAAAGTAAGTAAGATTTTCCAGGCGATTGCTCAGGATTTTTCTCTTACCTAGTGCCGCATCCGATAAGATTTTTCAAGAAAATGAAAAGCTAGTCTAATTACCTAGATGGTTATTTCTAGATGAAAGAATTTAGCCGACAATGCGCTAGCGACGAGAACCCATTAGTGAACCCATAATTCCACGAATTAACTGTCTGCCAATACTACTCCCGATTGTTCTCACAGTGCTCTTCACAAAAGCTTCTGCTATTGACTGACGTGCTCGACCGACAGTAGCAGGTCGTGTTTTTTCCAAACTCTGAGATTTTTCAGATCTACCTTCATTCTCTGTTGAGTCATTTTGGAACCGATCACTTTGTAATTTTCCTTTTATCTTTTCATATGCCGATTCTCTATCGATTACACGATCGTAAATTCCAGCAATTATGGAACTTCTTATTAACTTAGATCTCTCTTCAGAAGTAATAATTCCAAGCTGACTTCGAGGTGGCATAATTAATGCTTTTTCAACAATAGTTGGACTGCCTTTTTGATCAAGGAGAGAAACCAGTGCTTCTCCAACTGATAACTGGGTGATGACTTCCTCGACATTAAAATTCTTATTCGCTCTAAATGTTTCCGCCGCGGCCCTTACTGCTTTTTGATCACGTGGAGTAAAGGCTCTTAGTGCATGCTGCACTCGATTACCCAATTGACCCAGTACATTATCGGGAATATCAAGCGGATTCTGAGTAACAAAATAAATGCCAACTCCTTTGGATCTTATCAATCGAACCACTTGTTCAATTTTTTCTAATAGTGCCCTTGGAACATCCTCAAAAAGAAGATGGGCTTCGTCAAAAAAGAAAACTAGCTTTGGTTTATCAAGATCCCCAACTTCGGGAAGTTTTTCAAAAAGCTCAGTTAGAAGCCACAAAAGAAATGTTGAATAAAGCTTAGGAGACTGCATTAATTTATTAGCAGACAAAATATTAACTATTCCGCGACCATTCTGATCTGTCTGTAAAAGATCCTCAATATTTAAGGCTGGTTCTGCAAAGAATAACTCAGCACCTTGTTCTTCTAACATCAAAAGTCCACGTTGAACTGCCCCAATACTTGCAGCAGAAACATTCCCATAAGAAGTAGTGTACTCTTGAGCATTCTCACCAACTTCTTGAAGCATGGCTCTGAGATCTTTGAGATCTAAAAGTAAAAGGCCGCGATCATCTGCAATTTTAAAAACAATATGAAGAACGCCACTCTGAGTTTCGTTTAGATTTAAAAGGCGGCCTAGTAACAATGGTCCCATCTCAGAAATAGTGGTTCGTACAGGATGACCTTGCTCCCCAAATAAATCCCAAAATACAACGGGCGAAGCTTCAACTTTATAATCAGAAAGTCCTAACTGAGAAACTCTATCGGCAACTTTTGGATTATTTCCTCCAGATTTCGCAATTCCTGAGAGATCGCCTTTAACATCAGCTAGAAAAACTGAGACTCCGACTCGACTAAAACCTTCTGCCAGCAATTGCAAAGTTACAGTTTTACCAGTACCAGTTGCTCCAGCGATTAATCCATGCCGATTTGCCATGGAAAGCAGAAGCTCGAGATCTGTGTCACCAGCACGGGCAATTGGGATAAATGTCTGCATAGAAAATCTCCAACAAAACTTCTGTCACTAAAATCTATCACAATCGTTTTCATAAATCTAAGTTTCTTGACGCGGCTTTGATACATCTGTCATCGCCATCTTAAAGGAAATAATTGCATAATCGATATCACATTTGTTTCAAAAAATTTTATGTTAATATTTAAAATTCCTAATCGAAGTTATCTAAACTACTGACCTAGAGAGAATGATTATAAAAGTAGTAGCGGAACTCACCTCAAGTCTCCTCAAGTCGAACCACTGGCGCAAACCTCATAGCAGTTACACGATCCATAAAGATCTCAAAAATCCTCTCAATCTCAGATTGAATTTCCGATCCTTCCAAAACACCCAAAGCTCGAGCAACAGCTTCAATTGTACAGACCACACTGCTGTACGGAGCGCGTCTCAGTCTGTATTTACCTCGAAGTGGATCTGCAATCTTTACTCTAGGCAAAACCATCAATTCTGGAATTGTATGGGTCATCTTTCTAGCCTGTTTCCAATTTCCATCGGGTACAATTAAGGTAATTGGTTCTGAAAAAGATTTTACAAATTCTGGATCTATGATCTTAGCTGATTCATCTGGAAATAAGAGAAAAGTTTTTCCGTCTCTTTGAATTTTTCCGATCAGACCATTTGGTTCATTTCTTCTGCCATGAACAAAAAGTTCAGAATTTTTTAAAATCTGAGTAACCAAATGTCCAGTATTGGAAGTTTTACGTACTTCACATGAATGAATCAGCATGCAAATTTTTGTACGGGTTTCTAATGCTTTAATTTCGCTGCAAATACAGACATCGTCTCTAAGATTACATTTTAAGCAACGAGATATCATAATAATGGTTTTTAAACTTTTATCTCTTCAATCGCTTGCAAATTTGCTTGAATAGAAGTGTTGCCACCATAAGTATTTAAATCAGGCTTAAAAACTAAATTGACTTTATTACCGAGCTTTAAAGCTGGATGTTCATTTTGACGCCATAAAAATCCCACCAAAGATCTGGAACCATCTGAAAATTGAACCTTTATATGCGAATCTTTTAAGATTGCCACTTCTTTAATAGAGAGGTTTCTAACCATTAATTGCGGCGAGGCATTTCCAACTCCGAAGGGCTCAAAAGATTGCAATTCCTTTACTAATGGAACTTTAATTTCCGATAGATCCACTTCAGTATCAGCCCAAACATAAGGACTATTCTCAATCTTCTTTAATCGAGTTTCGCATTCAGCTTGAAATGCTTCGGAAAACTCTTCAACTTTATCAGCCGACACCGCAAAACCACCTGCGCCTTCATGACCACCAAATTTCATGAGACTTTTACTACATGCCGCCAAAGCTTCTACGACACTAAAGCCCGAGATTCCCCGAACAGATCCTTTATAGATTCCTTCTTTATCCATCCCCATTACGGCAGATGGTCTATAAAAACTCTCAACTAATCGCTGAGCAACGATTCCGATAACACCGGTATGATAGCTCTGATCCCAAAGTACCAAGCCAAAAGGCAAGTGCCCCAATCTTTCGATATGAAGCTTGGCTCTATTCTTAATTCTCTCTTCAGTTTCTTGGCGTTGCTTGTTGAGACGATCCAGACGACTGGCGATTTTCTCAGCACGTTTTGCACTTTTTGTAGTCAATAACTCAATTACAATATCGCCGTGAATCATTCGTCCGGCAGCATTAATACGAGGCCCAATTCCAAAGGAGATGTGATGACAACTTGCTATATCTTTAACACCTACCATCTTCTTAATGGCAATCAAACCTTCTCGTGTTGTAGTCGATAATATTTCTAACCCACGTTTAGCTATCACGCGATTAGCCCCTACCAATGGGACCATATCGCAAATCGTTCCCAAGCAAGCTAAATCTAGATAACTTCTGGCATCTACATTTGCTGCTTCTTTTAAAGCTTTGCGCATACCAACAACAAAATACCAAGCAAGTCCTGATGCACTTAAAATCTTATTACCAAAACCACAGCCCTCCTGATTTGGATTTATAAAAACATCTGCCCCAGGATTATGATCTCCAACATGATGGTGATCTACTACAATTGTCTTAAGTCCAAGCTCTCTAGCTTTATCAATTTCTTTTGCATTCGTAGTACCAAAATCGACTGTAATTAATAATGCATACCCTTCTTTTGCCGCCGTTTCGATCATGCCAAGATTTAATCCATAGCCATCTTCAAATCGGTCTGGAACAAAAACTTTATTTTTAACGGCAATTTCGTCAAAGAAAGTTTTTAGTTGCGCACCACCGGAAAGTCCATCAACATCAAAATCACAGCATATAGCAATACCACCACCTTTTTGAATCGTATCAGATACTAGCTTACAAGCTTGATCTAAATTTTTTAAAGTATCGGGTTGAGGCAAGCCTTCTCTTAGGGATGGATTAAGGAATAATTTCAAATCCTCATTAGCAGCAAACCCCCTGGCTGCAACAACACGAGAAGCCACAGGACTAAGAGAGAATTTATCAGCAATATTTTTTGCCTCACCTTCTTTTTGATCCCGAATTTTTATTTTCTTATAAACTGTAAGCATTGTCTGTTTTTTAACTTCTCAACTTTAGTATCATATAAGATGTAAATTATGCCTATTTAGTTCAAGCAATTTAAACTATTCTAATATAGTTATCCAAATAAGTACTTTCCAAATACATTTTCTGTTGAAAACCTTCGCTTTACTTAAAACATTTAGTTGGAATGACTATTTATCATCCCTTCGGAGGATCGTAATCTTTTTTTATAAGCTTTGCAGCCTCCTTCAAGGCATTTTCATACCCAGAGACTCTTATGGGATCTGCTAACTTTCGAACCTGTGCAAGACTGCACCACTTAAAGTCCATAAATTCTGGATTATGCTTAGCTAAATCCAACTCAGTATCCTTACCTAAAAACTTAACCAACCAAAAAGTCTGGCTTTGACCACGCCACTTATTTTTGGCATAAGCTGGAGGATGTTTAAAATTATATTCATGAGTAGCTTTAAGCTTCTTAACAATTTCAAAATGTTTTTTTGATGCCCCTAATTCTTCTGAAAGCTCTTTGTATACATTCTCTTCTAAACTTAAACCTTTCTCTGCTCCGCCTTGAGGAAATTGCCAAATATTAGGTTCCCCCTTTCGCTCGCCTAAAAACAATTTGCCTTCTTCATTAAAAACCAACATGCAGACATTTGGTCGAAGAGGTAGTTCTTTATTCTGAATTTTATTCACGGTGGCAATGTATCTCGTAAGTACGCAGAGGGTCAACTCAGTTATCCACAGTATCAAGTGAGATAAATCCATCTGCTATCAATCCCATCAAGGACTCTTCCAAAGATATATAATTATCGGTTGTTAATGTAGATTTTAAAGTATCCAAATCAAATTGACCTGCTTTGATAAGTCTTGATACTGCCGAATCTACAAGAAGAGCTTCAGTAGCCAAGACTCTCCCCTTAACTCCTGAATATCCACATACCTCGCAACTGGAAGCTCTATACACACTCGTGACTTTTTCTCTATCGAGTGCACCAAGTGCCCGTACAGCATCGAGATCAATTATTTTACACCGATCACATAACTTAGGAATTAATCTTTGAAAAACTAAAAGCTTAGCAACATCGCCTACAGCATAAGGATCCATCCCAAAACTTTTCATCCGTTTTATGCAATCAAAAACATTCCTACCATGAATTGTTGATAAAATTAGATGTCCAGTATGTGAAGATTGTATAACTGCTTCGGCACTTTCTTTATCCCTTATTTCTCCCAATAAGATTGCATCTGGATCTTGTCTCAAAATAGCCTTTAATGAATTAGCGTAGGTCATTCTTTGAGCTTCGTCGACTTCAGTTTGAACAATACCAGGAACATATAATTCAACCGGATTTTCAACTGTAATAACACCTAAACCTTGATCTCTAAGTTCAATAACTGAGGCATATAAGGATGTAGATTTACCTGATCCAGTAGGCCCTGAAAAAAGTGCCAGTCCATCTTCAAATCCTAAAAATTTTTTTACAAATCTTAAAGTTCTAGTATTAAATCCAATATCTGATAATTTTTTCAGATCTCCTCGACCTAAGAATCTATAAACTACCTTTTCTCCGTATATTGTTGGAATAACACTAACACGTATATTTACTTGATCAGATCCAGCTTCATAAACAAAACTGCCATCCTGTGCTGTTCGACGAAGAGTCGTATCAAGCTTTGATAAAATTTTTGTTAGTGAAATAATTTGATTAAGTGACTCATTGGAACAGAGAGATTCCTCATGAGAAAAAAGCAAACCACTAATTCTGACACTAGCCCGAGGACCATCTTTGTCTGGATAAATATGTAAATCTGAGGCACTGCGAGCTATCGAATAATTTATTAAAGAAGAAAGAAATCTTGCAGCCCCTGACTCTTCTTTATTTAATATTTCCGCAGTAAATCGTGCTTTTGGCTCTAGAGAAAAAATAGCACCATTAACTTTATCATTTTCTGCACCGATTTTCTCAACTCCAATCAAACCTTTTAACGACTCTGCATCCCCATAATACGCATCGAAAATTGCTCGAACTAAGATACTTCTTTTTACTTCGATAAAATGAATTTCTTTATCAACAACAAATTTTATATTTGTTTTTATTTCAGAAGTTACACCTTCAGGAACTGCAACAAATAACTCAGCACCATTCTTAGTAACAATTATACTAAGTGGTAACACCATCAACTTTGATGCGGTTTCATACCCCAATAAAGATCTGGCATTCCTATTTGATTTGAAAACTAATGATTCCACATCATGGGGAATGTTTCCCTGCAACTCTCCATGTTCTAACTTAGAGCTATTCCGTTTTATTTTATTACCTACCTCATTCACGTTTTAACCACTCCTTTGTCATCCTTACATATTAAGTTCGTAACTTTTTTGTCACAGTTGCTTATATAGTGGTCTATTTTTAATGGCTTCTTGTCTTAAGTAAGATAGGTGGGATATCAACTATTCTTAATCTTAGTTTAAGTAGGCTAAACCAATCGTGATTGAATGTACTTTTTTAGTTAGTTTTTGGGTTCAAGTTATCTCTTTCTACTCCACTTTTGAGGGTATGCTTCCTCATGGAATCAACGTTGAGCTAAATAAGGGCCAAGATATATCAGCAGGTGCTCTAGTAACTGTAATGGGTTCACAATGCGGTGCAGTAAAAAATGTTTCTGACTCGATTGCGTATCTACAAGTCTCAAGAGCCTGTCTGGCACCTTTGGAAGGAAAATTTGGTGCTTTGATTAGGTTTTCAGAAAAGAACTCTGTAGCAACTGGGTTAGAACTTGTACCTCTTTTTACTAAAAGAGTGGCCCAATCTGAAACTATTCGCACTTACCGCACTTTTGAAGAGCTTTGGAAAAAAGATCGCTAAATATTGCTGGAGCCAATTATTTTATCCGAGAAATCTCCCCTGTTGCCGCTCTAATAAATGTACCAGATCTATAATACCTATCGTGTCGAATGATTTGCCATGAACCATTATCCTCAAGACATGAAAAATTATTCTCTAAGGATTTTGGAATCTCAACTCTATAGCTACATTTCAACGGCAAAAAATCACTAACTTCATTAATTGTGACTTGATCGAACGGCTTTGTACCTAAACTAATTACCTCAGAAAGTTCAAAACCAGCATGTCGTGACAATATAACATCCGCTGCTTCACTTGCTTGTTCCTTAAATCTACCATTTAACCGCTCCATTTTGATTCTAAGATCAGAAACTACATGTATCTCTCCTTCTTTGGCTAAAGCTTGCAGTAACGAAGAAAAATTAGAAGTTGACACCTCTTGGGTACCAACCAACAAATCATGCAAATATAACTTTCGATCATCTTTAGATCTCAGTGCTAGAACAACAGTAAGGGCTGGCAGAAGATCCTTATCTTTATTTATCCAAAAGTTAACAAGAGCTGCTTGTGCAAGATCCGGTAATGCGAATGAGCAAATTTCTGCTAAGGCCAGCAAAGTCCCCCTACTTATTTCTTCTGCGTGACGATATAGAGTCCCAAAAGGCCTTACACTATTGTGTCTACCAAGTGTTTTTACTATCTGTTCAACTTCGGCAACATGAGATGAGGACGTATAGATGATAATATTATCAGCAGGAACACCTCCTATGACTCCGACCTCTCCAGATATAGATGAGCGGACACTTCTTTCATCAGCTTTAGTAAATCCATATACAACTCCAAATGGAAATTGAATTAAATTTCTCTCAAGTGGAGTCAAATTATTCCAGTTACAAAGTCGGCTTTCTGTTAACGCAAGCCTCTTTTCAATCAAACTGAATTGAGGTGTCTTTTTACCATTTGGATACTTATCATTATTTTCCTCAACTAAAATTGCAGCAGCTTTTTCAGCATTCTCTTTTTGTTTTATACCAATAGTGGGTGTCCAGTTTCTTATTCTTTGCTCTCTTGCATATTCTAATGCACCTTCTAAATGAAAAGATCCAACTGCCGAAATTCCATCATGGTTAACTGCACCAGTAATTATGCCGGGATCATTTTCTCCTCCGTAATTTGGAAATCGTCCCCGTAATTGAGCATTTGGTATAAGTCCATGAACAATTACATTAACTAAATCTGCGGAACTACTACCATGAAATCTCTCCGGTATTACAGATTGTGGGCGGGTGTAATTTTGTATTCTACGAGAATCATCAGAAAGTGAACTGATTATCAAATCAGAATCTAATCTTTTTGGTGCAGACTCAAAGTGAGTTTCTGAGGAAGGAATCGGAGTTAATCGATTTTGTTTAAGATCGACTGGATCGTTTGCAGTTAGTTTGGACTCTGTGTCATGACCAAACAATGATTTTATGTTTTCCCAGATTCCATCCATTTAATAAGTTATGAACGAATATGAGTTACCGGCGCAAAAATGATAAGATCCTGAGAATACATGGTTTTTACGGCTCGAAAATTTTATTTTAATAAAAAATACAGCATCTAAAGAAAATAATGCCATAACTTAGTCATGTCGGCATCTCCAGTACCAAAAAGTAATCCCACTCCTGAATTTGATGCAACTAATCCTGTAAATCTCTCTTTATCTACTGGTCCTGTAATAGAGGAAAGCAAAGATATACTTACAGTTCTTAATCGAAAACTAGATAAAACCACCAAAGGTACTCCTCTAACTTTATCTCAAACTGCACAGCATTTAGTAAACTTAGCGAATCAAGCCGATGATAAAGGTTTTCCTGATCAACGAATTAGTGGCGATCAAATTGACAAAGCCCGACTTGAAAACTCGATGCGTGGTGTTTCTGCTAATATTTCTAGTTTAATAGACATTAAGGAAGTAACTACGGCCACAGCCCAAGATGCTCTGTTAAAGGAGCTACTTGATTTATCAGCACGAAGACGCGTATTAGAAACATGTAAGGAAATTTCGGAAGCTCAATTCGGAATGCGACCAAGTGCCATGCAAGTGATAGCAGGAATTGCACTTTCCAATACTCTTTCAGGAGGACTAGATTCTATACCTGCAAAAAATACTCTTAAGTATATGAGTTTATTATATGCAAACTCCGATCATAAAGATCTTTTCTGGGTCGGAGATCCGACTCCTTATTATAGAATGATAGACTTTGGAAAAGATCATATAAATGTATTTAAACAGATGGCAGTTGCTCTTTATAATACCAACTGGATTGTTCCAAGCATCTCGACCCTGTGTAGAGAACTTAGACTTCCTAGAAGTGATTTATCTAATCAAGTAATTAATGAAACTCTTGGGCTCTTTCGATTCTTAGGGTTTATTACCGATCTGCCTAAATAGACATCATCCTGAGACCTCGTTAGTTAATTCCTTTACAAAAAAACCTTTTCTCTAATCTTCCAATACTTATCTTGCTTACGAGCGATCACGAATAATGGCAGACGAAAAAGATCCCTTAATTTTATAGCATCTACAATACTTTGAATATTTAGCTTTTTCTCAGGCAATTTATTATGCATTCTAGAAAAATTATAATGGAAAACTTTGGCATCATGTTCAGATTGAAAAAAATAAATTTCACTTAATGATTCAGCATTTAAGTCGTAATAACGCACCTCCAATCTCTCCACTCCCTTCTTATCAACTTTCTTTTCAAATATCATTGAATCTGGTTGCATCACATGAGCGTCTTTAAATGCAAAAGCTTGTCTTAACTTTGCTTCATCATCCATAAACATAGTTGTACAGTTACTACAACGACTTGAATCAAGATCGTTCTCGGTGCCGCACCTCTCACATTCTTTAAACCGATACCGAAATCCGCACGGAACAAGCTCTCCATTCTTCGGATTTTCTTGAGCTCCTAAACATTTCTTTCCAAAATGCTCAACAACCAAACCCTGCTCATTAATAATTCCCCAAAAATTATTTTCGTGTTTACAATCTGGACAAGCGACTTTTACTGGAATTGAATCTGCCGTCGGTCTTCTTTCATGAATTTGGGGACTAAAAATATCATGGGGAACTCCAGTATAATCCAGGATTAAACAATCAGTTTTCCCTTCATAAAGCCTTAGTCCTCGACCAACAATCTGTTGATACAAACTCACTGATTCAGTTGGACGCAATATAGCAATCAGATCAACATGCGGAGCGTCAAAACCAGTCGTGAGCACTGAAACATTAACAAGAAATTTAATTTTCTGGGCCTTAAATTGTGAAATTATGGCATCACGATCCTGGCTTGGCGTATCTCCAACAACAAGCGCAGCGTTACCTTTGGGTAAATAATTTAGAATCTCTGCTGCGTGTCTTACCGAGGCTGTAAAAATAATAACTCCCCGTCGTTCCTTTGCTATATCAACAATATTTTGGATTATAACTGGAGTAATGCGTGACTGATCTTTTAGAATTGCTTCGATCTCTTCTAAACTAAATGTTTGTTGTCCAGTTTGAAGTTTCAATGATGAAAAATCATAACTAGCTACTGGCGCATCGATTTGAACTGGCTGAGTTAAAAATCCGGCTTCAATCATTTGACGCAGAGTCAGATCAAAAATACATTTAGCAAAAAGACGAACTTCGTTAGTACAAATAAAACCTTGGTGGTTATATTGATAAATCCATCCACTATCGAGTCGATATGGCGTTGCAGTTAGACCCAATATGCAAAGCTCCGGATTACCTGCTCGAATTTTTTTAATCACTTCTGCGTACTGAGTGTCATCGTCTGTTGAAACTCGGTGGCATTCATCAATTACAAGCAAAGAGAAATCTTTAAAGAAACTATTATCTGCACGAGCAACTGATTGAATACTTCCAAATATTACCTTTTCACTACTATTTTTTTGATTTAGTCCGGCAGAATAAATTCCGGCCTCTAAGCCATATGTTAAAAACTTTGCATGGTTTTGCTCAACTAATTCCTTGACATGAGCGAGGACTAAGACTCTGCCCTTAGCGATTTTTGCAAGCTCAGCAATAATTAAACTTTTACCCGCACCTGTAGGCAGAACTATCACTGCTGGATTACGTGACTTTCTAAAATGTTTTAGCGTCGCATCGACGGCTTCTTGTTGGTAGGGTCTTAATAAATACATAAAAAGCCAAGTATAGTGTTTTTCAAAAGTCTTTGCCGAATCACAAAATATAGCAATGGAGACTAAGTTAAATCTTTTTTCTTGTTAACCCTTCGGGTTAGCTATGATTTTTGAAAATGAAAAACACTATTTATTATCCCTCCGGGGGATCGTAACTTTCAAAAGCATTTTCTTTTCGGCAAAGACTTTTGAAAGTTACTATATATCTCAAATAATAGAGTGGAAGCTATCATACCTCTTTAGTTGATTACCTTTTTTGCAAGTGATATTTGTCGCCAAAGTCAATTTCATAAAGAATGGGACACCTAAATAACCTTTCTATCATCAGAGCCTATTGATTCAGTTCAGAATTTTAATATTTAATCTGAGATTGCCAATATTCTTAATCCTGATGTCGATCTAGTAGTTTTATAAACTGCTTCTGATGTTATCTGGGTCGAGATCCGCAGATGCAAGCCGAATATTACGAACAATGAATTTTGGCATGCCGCAAACAAGCCGCATTAAAATCATATGTGGCGGCTGTGTAATAAAGAATAACTGTCAATAATTATCAGGGCTTTTTGCCATCTAAAGTTCCATGTAATTTTTGCAGCATTGCATGACCGGCAGCCCTCTCCTTTGTTAAAGCTCTGGGCAATAAAATACTTCCATCAACTTGATAAATTTTACCAAAAGTAAAACCTATATAAGCCCATCCCTGTGGCTTGGATTTTGTTACTAACAAAATCGTACTGGGTTTCGTGTAAAGTTTTATCGCACTTAATAGTGCTGGTAAAACTTTCGGTGACATATATTGCCAAGCATTACTTATATCTAAAACTGAAATTTTATCAGGCAACTGTTTTAAAATTGCACACAACAGATCCACGCTAGTCTTATCACCTCAGTCAATTGCTGCCGATGTTACTAGTTGATTCTCTGCAATTTTTTTATATGTTGGAATTGATTTTCATAGTGAAGATAATTAGCACCTTTAAGGGCCAAGGCCGGTTGTTCAGATTTTTAAATTTATACTCTACTCTGACGTTAGCCTGCCACCATCTTGCTCCGTAGAAAAGGATATATTTGTCAGTTAAAACGAGGGAGATCTTAGTTAGCTTTTCTATTAACAATTATAAGCTAATAACAATTATAAGGCCTTTTCACCGGTGAACTGATTTTTCATTTATTTCTGAAACAAGCACTCCGAAATTTTGCGAGCTTAGTAATTT
>JAWXBT010000408.1:0-2857 GCA_034440315.1 bacterium | reverse complement strand
GTATTATTCTTAATCCAATTAAGTGTTGATTCTTGGTCGTATTCATTAATTTGATTTCTATTAAATGGAAAAGGAAAAAAGGGAAATGAAACTTCGGTTGCAACCTTAAATGTATTAATATTGGAGGCTTCAAAACGTCCACTAATCCATGGGGAATAACCTCTAAAAATCTTGTCAATTAATTTCTTTTTTACAGGGCATAGCCAAAGTTTATCAGCTAATTCAAAAGCTGTTGTAGTTTCAAAATGTAATCGATAACCGCCTTCGGTACCATCTGCCGTTAAAAAATTACTTCTAATTGTTATCCAAAGCTCCTCTAACAATTCATTAATTTGATCCTCTATTTGCCTATCAATTTCACTTGGGTCTTGGAAATTTAACCCAGCGCAGATAAGTAATGCTATACGATTAGGACGAACATTATTCTTGTCAAATTTTGGCCATTTTGATACGTTTACAACCTGGGTATTGTTTGGGTAAATTAGAAAACTCTTGTGCTTCGATGATGCCAATCCCCTTATATTTGGAGTGATAGAGTAATGAAATTTATATCTAATAACATAGTCCAACGCAATTTTCACCAAATTCTTCCATTCTTCATTCTCAATCCCCAATTCAGTTGCTATTTTAGGTGTAGATAAATTATCTATTGATGGATAAACTAGATTAACCATGCCCAAATTTTCCATTGATCTTTCTCTTGGTAATCTTCTTGAAAATTCGTTATAAATTAAGGCTTTTAAGTAATCTACTCCATTGGTTGTAATATTTCCCCCAACATTGTGATGGAACAAATTCTTAAATTCTTCTGCTTGGAACAAGGCATTTTCAAGGACTTCTCTCCATGTAATTCTACTATAATTAACAGAAGGAATTGTTGGATTTAACTGAATTTCTTTTAGGCTTAATTGCTGATTAATTGTCTCTAGCAGAAATGGTGGAAAATTATTCTGAACAATTGAATCTCTTAGTTGCTCAATTTCAGATTCAACTTGAATTCTTTCCTCATTGCTTAATTGCTTTTGAATTAAATGATTTCTCTTTAAACACAATGTATGGTAAATTTGCGTTTTTAACCAAAACGTTTCGCTATCAATATTTATGAGTGCTGCAATTTTTGCGGTGCCTTGGCGGCTGTCTGTAAAAGAAATATATTTCTTCCCACTCCAAAGCATACTGCTAGTTACTGGTTTGGCATCGTTTGTTTGCTCCAAAATAAGATCCGACATAAGTCGGTTTAAAAAAGATGCAGATAATCTGAAATGGAATGGTTTTAGTAAATTATTAGAGCAGTAGGGGCATCTGCATTCTTCGTTATCTTCCATTACTATTTCATAAAAAGGCCCCTCAACTTTATAATTTATCGAGGCATCTTTATTAATTGAAACAGGTATTAGGTTATCGCTATTAAAGGATTTATTAGGTAATTGCTTAACTAAAATAAATCTTTCAACTCTGCTCTTTTTGTTACTTAAATCTTCTTCATCATCATCCATTTCCTCAACATGAAAAAAATCATTATTTTGTTTCGCATTTTGTTGCACAACAGTATTAGACTTCTCACCTTCCATAAAGAACGTACCGCAAGTTCTACAAGAAATCAACTCCAATAAGGGATAACCACATGAGCAATTCTTCTTTGCAATTGAAGAAATAGAACCTAATATATAATCTGGCTTATTGGGATGCACTTTGCAATCTGGATTAGTGCAAGCATATAATCCGTTTATATTTCTTACAAAAAAGTGACCTCTGATGGGCAAAATGGACTGGTCGTTATCATTAATATCGGCCAATTTATCAATTATAGACAATTGCTCATTTAAACTATTCAAACCAGAAATGGCTTTTATATCTTCTAAATCCGCACAACTATTCTGGAATAATCTATTTCTAAAAGCAATTGCCATATGTTCTTGAATGTCGCTTTGATTTAAAATATTTATATCAAAATCAGGCAGAACTCTTTTCCCAGAAATAACTTCTATTTGTGAAGTTTTAATTCCACATAGATCGGACATAAATTGTCTTAATAAATCGTCCTTACCGCTGCCAACTGTAGCAGATGTTACCGCAAATCGAACGTCCTTTATGTCTACACCAAATGCATCTATTACACGTCTTAATAATAATGCCATCTCTGCTGCTTTTGATCCAGTTAAAGTATGTGCTTCATCGAGCAAAATCCATTTTAATTTTCCCTGTGAATTTTTCAATAATTGAGTATCCTTGTCTCTTACAAGCATATACTCAAGCATAGTGGGATTTGTGAACAAAATTTGCGGAGGATTTTCCCGAATAGCTTTTCTAGAAACAATCTCAGGGTATGATTGATGTTGCACATTTTGTGGAACAGAATTTTTTGTGTTACCGTTATAAACTGCATAATTAATTTTCCCCAAGGAACTGCACCATTCATGCATCCTTTTTTTCTGACTTCCTATTAAAGCATTTAATGGGTAAAGAAAAATTGCATTAATTCCTTTTGAATTGGGGTTTTGAGTGAATATATCATATAGTACAGGCAACATAAAACACTCGGTTTTACCTGAACCAGTTCCGGTCGTAACTAAGATTGATTTTTTATCTATTAAGGCGGATTTCCAACTTTCAACTTGATGTAAGTAAGGGTTTCTATCACTAGGGAAACGATATTCAGGATTAGATATACTATCAAGTTTTTGGATAAATTCGGAACTGAATATTGAATCAAAATCTTTAAATTTTTGTATTGAAGGTTCCCATGGAAACATGTTTTGAAAAACCGGTTCCGCTAGCAGTTTTTCTTCTTCAAAAATTACTCTAAGGTAGGATTGCATTTCAGCATCACCTGTAGCCCATAAAGAGAGTATAGTAT
>JAWXBT010000407.1:0-2970 GCA_034440315.1 bacterium | reverse complement strand
GTATATTGGTGTATGCAATCTGCCCTAAATGAGTTGCTTCATTATAAGGATTAGAAATAAATATGTTTTTAGAAACCTTTTCAAAGACAATATTGACCTTTAATGGGTCGGCGGCAAGCAATAGTCTGTAGCTATACTTACAAGATTGTGCAAAAAGGATTAATTCATCAATCGCTGCAGTTTTTCTTTCTTCAATTTTAGTACAAACAATTAAATCATCCATTGTAAGTGAAGAATTACTTACTAAATTTTCTGCGATTGCTTTTTCGATTAACAGTCTTGGATTTGGAACATTTTTAATTGCCAACAAACTGCAACCCTCTTTCAAAATATTTTCAAAATTATTTTTAGTATTTGAGTCTTTCCATTGCTGCCATTCGGGGTTTAATATTTCTGTTTCATATCTAAGATACATTATCACCGTATACCTATAAGCACTTAGCTCATTGGTATAACTTACATCTTTCCATTTTATCTCAATATGAGATATTTCAGGATAAATAGTTTTTAATTTTAGGAAGTATTCTGGGTGTATACAAAGTTCTTTCTCTTTAAATACATTCTGATCCACCATCCATTGATATTCGCTTAGGTTGATTGTTTGCTGAACCTTATTTAAGTCTAAGTGAGCTTTAAACAGTTTTAATAATCGAAGATCCCTAACATCACCAACTATTATTCTCCCTTTTCCAGCTATGAGAGAAATGCAATTAGACAGCACTTCGTCAAAATATTGTTCACTGGGAAAATATTGAACAATTGAATTCAGAACAATCGTGTCGATATCTTCATCTGCTTCCAGAAAAACTTCATGAGCAGCGCAGGCAATCAATTTGGTTTGTCCATAATCTCTCAATTTTTTACTAATTCTCTGTTTTATTCTTGAGATGGAAGTATTTGAAAAATCAGTACCAATATATTTATTTACCTTTCCTGCAAGTTGATAATAAATTAAACCTGTTCCACATCCTATTTCAAGAATATTATTTGGTTTATCGGCTAAAATATCTCTCGTTATATCCTGTACCCATTCCTTCATACGTTCAATTGAAATGGGTTCACCTAAAAAGCTGTCTTTCCAGATATCTATGTCAAATTCTTCATCATTAATCACCTCAGAGGTGGCGTATTCAGCTTCATAGATATCTTTCCAATTAGCAACGTGAGATAAATAAAGTTCTTGCTCTCTTTCCTTTATTTTAGTCAAACTTGGCGTAAAATAACCAAGCATCCTGCCAATTCCATTAATGCCATTTTTTACAACAACTACTGATTGGCCAACCAGATTCGTTTTCTGAATAGAACTCTCAACTTCACCTAATTCAATTCTGAAACCATTAATCTTAACCTGCTCATCTATTCTACTTAGGTATTCAATATTACCATCGGGCAACCATCTTCCCAAATCCCCTGTTTTGAACATCCTTGCATTGCGGTCGGAGCTGAATGGGTCACGGATGAAGCGCTCTTGCGTGAGTTCTTCGCGGTTTAAATAACCCCTTGCTACCTGCTCACCGCCTATATGAATTTCGCCGTGCACTCCGATTGGGCATAGCTCACCTTTGAAATCGAGGATATACAAGAGGTTGTTTGAAATAGGTTTACCAATCAGAACTTTTTCGAATGAATTCAATTTTTTAAAAGTTGACCAAATAGTAGTTTCGGTTGGGCCATATAAGTTAAATACCTCACCTCTTTTTATAAGTTCTTCTTTAAGACTATACACTAAAGCCTCTCCACCAATAAGAATTTTTATGCCTTCATTATTTTGCCATTGCGATTCTAATAATAACAACCAAGTAGAAGGTGTGCCCTGAACATGCGTCGGTAAATAATGAGATATGCTTTGCGCCAGTTTTTGACCATCAATTGTTACTTCTTTTGGAACCATTATTAATCTTCCTCCTGTTATAAGGGGAAGATAAAACTCAAGGTACGCAATATCAAAACTATAGGTAGTAACTGATAAAAAACTTGAGTCTGATGAAAAACTGAGTGCAAGCTTCATGCTCTTTAACAAGTTTACCACATTGCCATGTTCAACAAGTACGCCCTTGGGGATGCCAGTGGAGCCAGATGTATAAATTAAATAGGCTAGATTTTGTGAGGTTAATTTTGTGTAGATATTCTTGTTTGAAAAGTTACTAATTTCCTCTAAATCCTTATCCAATTCTATTTGAGTAAGTTGTTCGATTTTAGAAAGTTTTTTTCTACTTTGGCTGCTTGTTAAAATTATTTTAGCTCCTGAGTCTTTGAGCATAAAGTTGATTCTTTCTTGCGGAAACTCAGGGTCAATCGGAACGTATGCTCCTCCTGATTTTAATATTCCCAATATCCCAACTATCATCTCGATGCTCCGCTCTATATAAATTGCTACCAGAGTTTCAGTTTCTACACCTTTATCCCTTAGGTAATTTGCCAGTTGATTGGCTCTTTCGTTAAGTTCCTTGTAAGTTATTTTTTTCTTGCCAAAAACAGCGGCAATTGCTAGTGGTGATTTTGCGGTCTGTTCTTCAAATAAATTAATAATCGTTGCGTCTTTTGGAAAATCAATTTTAAAATCGTTGAATTCGTTTAGCAGATGATTTCTCTCTGATTCGCTTACGATTTCCATTTCATTAATTGCGCGATTCGGAGATTTGAGAATAGATTTTAGGAGTAGTTTAAAATGCTTCAACATTCTTTGAATAGTTTCTTTACCAAACAAATCTGTCTTGAATTCTATAGTGCCGTACAAGCCCATTTCAGTCTGAGAAAGACTAATCGTGATATCCAACAATGCTGTAGCATGAGTGTACTCTTTCTGAGACAAAAGAAGTTCACCTAAATTAAGGTTTGGAATTTCAGGTGTGTTTTGGAGAATAAACATGACTTCAAAAAGAGGATTTTGGCTCATATCTCGGTTTTTTACCGTAGCCTCAACTACCTTTTCAAAGGGTACTTCCTGATGATCATAAGCCTCTAAGGTTG